>NVTX01000118.1 GCA_002401735.1 Methylophilaceae bacterium
CCAAACGATTTTTTGATTGTCGTCTAAGTCAAGTGCGTAGATGTTGTTTGGGAATGCTGTATGTACATACATCATGTTACCAACAACGATTGGTGAACCTTCATGACCACGGTTTACACCAGTAGCGAATGTCCAAGCTGCTTTAAGGTTTTTTACATTRCYTTTRTTKAYTTGCGMYAGCKTACTGTAGCCTTGRTTGTYATGCTGACCACGTGGGTGAGCCCAGTTGTTAGCATTTTTCATCGCCGCTTCTTGGTCTGCAGCAGCTGAAGCAACCATTGGCATTGCCATAGTTGCCGCTACTAAGCCTAAAGCCAGCTTAATTTTATTTACTTGCATGTTGATCTCCAAAGTTATTACTAAGGGTTTTAAATATAAGTATTCTCAAACTTTGCAACTTTAGCAACAGGGCTTAAACCTATATACTAAAGCCATAAACCTGAAGAATACTTTAGTTCCACATTTACATGTGAGATGAGAAATATAAAACAATTATTTTTCAATTGCAACACTTTAGTTACAATTTATTTACAAATATTCAAATTATTTTCTAAAAATCAGACTTTAAAATAAAATATTCAATTAAATCAACAAGAAAGAGCCAAACCAAAATGTGTCAGACGACTTACAATTTATACCCAGAAATCGACAATTATGATCAAAACTGGCTAAAAACCGATGAATTACATGAGGTCTATTATGAACAGTCAGGCAACCCCAATGGTCGCCCTGTTGTTTTCCTACATGGCGGACCGGGCAGTGGGTGCAACCCTGGGCAGCGTCGATTTTTTGATCCCAAGCACTACAGAATTATTCTTTTAGACCAGCGCGGATGCGGCAAGAGCCGCCCACAAGGCTCTCTAGTTAACAACACCACCCATGATCTAGTCGCCGACTTAGAGGCGCTACGACTGCATTTAGACATCAAAACATGGCACGTCTTTGGTGGCTCATGGGGTAGCACCCTTGCTCTTGCTTATGCTACGCAACACCCACAACGCGTCCTCTCCTTATCTTTACGCGGCATATTCCTTAGCCACCAATCTGAATTGGACTGGTTTCTAGGTGACATCAAACACTTTTACCCTGAAGTCTGGCAAACACTGCTCGACTATCTCCCTACTGAAGAACAAGGTGATGTATTAACGGCATTTGAAAAGCGTATTGCTTCTGACGACATATCGATTAGTCACCCAGCATCTGCTGCATGGAATAACTATGAGGGCAGCATCATGCGCCTGGACCCCTCTTCCACCAAGCCATCGACGCCTACGAAAAAATCTGCCGAAGAAATAGCGAAAGAACAAGTAACCGATGTCGCACGCGCACGCGTGCAGATACATTACATTCGACATTTGTGTTTTGTTAATGGTAAAGACCTCTTAAACGCCGCCAAAAAACTGTCCCACATCCCTACCGTGATTGTTCAGGGTCGTTATGATATGGTTTGCCCACCACAAACAGCATGGTTACTTTCTAGGGCAATGCCTCATGCTGAACACTATGTCATACAAGATGCAGGACATTCGGCAATGGAGCCAGGCGTGACCTCTGCGCTTATTGGTGCGACAGAACAATTTAAAGCGTTGTAAAATACAGGCTTATTAATAAGCTGTTAGCACCTTGGTCAAATTCAATACAAAAGCGAGCATTAAAAAACTAGCGCAGCATCCTGCGATTAGCAAGCCATTAGTTGCGTATTCAAAGAAAGAATACGCAACTTTACTCTTCGTTTTTCGTGAAACGATTGCAGGCTTTGCAAAACATAATATTTTAGGGCTATCTGCTTCATTGTCCTTTTACGCASTTTTTGCACTCATCCCGCTTATCTTGCTCATCTTTTACTTATTAAGCCATCTCATCTTCTCCTCTGACTACGCGATCGTAAAACTCGCGATTCTTACCAGCAATATCATGCCGGACTTTAGTGGAAAAATTATGACCGAGGTCTATAAGGCTTCCAACTCCAAAGCGGCGTGGGGGGCACTCGGCTTATTCATTTTGCTTTGGACCATTACGCCATTGGCTAGAGCGATGCGTTCCTCTTTTTATAGCATTTCCTCCATGACTGAAACACCTTCTTTTTTCAGAGGAAAAATCAAAGACATTCTTTCTGTTCTTGGTATTTTGCTTCTGTTTTTCTCATTCACTGCTGCAGGATTTTTGGTAGAAGTGATTGTCAATTTTCTTGCCATACATTTACCAAAAAACATATTGAACTACGTGGGCGGTAGCATCACGTTTGCAATCACCACCTTATTAATCGCCCTATTTTATAAAATGTTTTTTCCAATGCAGGTGGCAATACGCCACATTTTTATTGGCGCACTATTAACGGCATTACTTTGGGTATTAATGCGGCCAGCATTTGAGCTGTTCCTCTCGGTTAATCAAAACTTCGGCGCTGTCTTTGGCAGCATGAAGAACATGTTTGTTTCCATTACATGGTTATACCTAAATTTTGCCGTGTTTTTGTTAGGGTCAGTATTAATAGCCACCTTAAGAAAGCAAGATGCACTATTGCTAAAAGGTTTATTTGATGACGTCCCTGATAAAGATAACTATATAGAGGCCCTTCTGCTGCGTTACGGCATCACACTAAAAAAAGATGAACATGTATTTGAAATTGGCAATGCAGATCGTAGCCTTTATTACCTAGTATCGGGAGAAGTGCACTTAACTAATAGCCATACCGTATTACGCAAAATAAATGCTGGAGGCTATTTCGGTGAAACGGCCAGTCTAACCGAACAGCCAACGACAACGAATGCAGTCGTCGCTTCTGCCGAGGCGCGTATTATTGTGATTCATGCTGAAAATATTGATGCCATGCTGCTCGACAACCCCAAAGTAGCCATGCACCTATTAAAGCAATTAGCCACTAGACTAGAAAAGAGCACGCATTAGGCGATACAATACAGTGCTATGGCAAACTCATCACAACCTAAGCAACAAGATTCGCAACAACTCATTCAGCAGTTAAACAATGGGCAGCTAGCCTCTGCAGAGCAGTCCGCCAAAAGCCTTATTGCAAAGCACCCCAATACCTTTATGTTGCATCATGTTCTTGCATTGGCTTTAGATGGGCAGCAAAAATTTCTGGAATCCATTGATAGCTATCACAATGCAATCGCGTTACAACCGAATACCGCTGATTTACATTTCAACCTAGGGATTGCATTAAGCAACACGAATCAATTTGAAAGCGCGGTAGCTGCATATAAAAAAGCAATCGCCCTTAATCCGAACTTCTTCGAAGCGCATGGTAATTTAGGCACTGTATTACAAAGGTTAGGTCTTTTTGAYGAGGCGATTACTAGCTACAAAACTGGGCTAAAAATAAACCCGCAGGATGCGCGAGGCCATTTTAATCTAGGCACGGTATTACGCGACAAAGGAAATTTACTTGATGCAATTGCCAGCTATAAAAAGGCAATCGCACTCTTCCCAAACTATACAGACGCTTACAACAACCTAGGGGAAACCTTACGCGACCATGGTGACATGGATGCCGCCGTCAAGCATTATCAAGAGGCGCTTACGCGCAACCAAGACCACCCCAATGCCAATTATAATATGGGGGAATTTTTATACTTAGCGAAGCAATACACTGAAGCAAGCGCTTATTTTGAGCACTCTCAATTTGATGACTGGCAAGCACGTAGCCTGACCTGTTTATACAAAGCAGAACGATACGATGACTTTAAAACAAAATTAGACCATCTCATCAACACCACACCACACACATCCCCATTAATATCAACCCTTGCTACACATTACGCCATCAATTTTGACACGGAAAATAATTATGATTTTTGTAAAAATGGCTTTGATTTTGTTTATCAAAACAGCATTGAAGCATTGGCAGAGCCAGACAGCCCTCTATGCAAGCAATTACTCCATGACATTGAACATGCAGACATTGCAGAGCGCGTACAGGGGATGTTGCATTACGGTAAACAATCTGCTGGGAATTTATTCAAAAGGCCTGAAGCCTCTTTCAAACAACTTGCTGCATTAGTCATTCAAGCGTTCATCAATTACAAAACCACCTTTGCTGATGCAGACTGCGAACTCATCAAGTCATTCCCTGACGACCTTGAGTTCACCAGCTCTTGGTATGTCAAAATGCAACAAGGCGGGCATTTAACTCCCCACATTCATGAAGTTGGTTGGATTAGTGGTGCCGTCTATTTAGCCATGCCCACACACAACGACAACGAAGGCGCATTTGAATACAGTACACATGGTGACAACTACCCAATCCAGCCATCAAAAACACCACTCAGCTTCCCTTCAGCGAGCACCCTGCCTAAGGTCGGGGATATTGTCCTTTTTCCTTCCTCACTGTTTCATCGCACTATTCCTTTTAACTCAGATGAAACACGCATTTGTATCGCATTTGACTTAAAACCCAAGATAAATAACCTGTAACAATAGCCTTTTTGTCATCAAAATGATGTATGACTTCTAAGCGTCGGGTTTAAGGTGTTGTGTTTAGCCCCAAACCAATAATATACTTATGTACATAATATTTCCCAATTAACCTACATTTTTAACGCATCATGCCGTTATAATCTTAATAACCCAAAGCAGGAAAAATTGATGTTAGATATACCTTTATTAGAGAAAAGCTCCATCCTAGTCGTTGATGACCAATCAACTAGCAGGACGATACTTTCTCATGTTGTGCGAAGTATTAATCCGAAAATAACAATCATTGAAAAAAACAATCCGGAGAAAGCCCTAGAATGGGCCACTGAAAACACAGCTGACCTAGTGTTTGTTGACTATGTCATGCCTGAAATGAATGGTGTTGACTTTACTAGTTTGCTCAAAAAAATACCGAGTTACGACAGTGTGCCTGTCATCATGATTACAATTAAAAAAGATGCTGGAACGCGATACGAGGCACTTGATGCAGGCGTTGCTGATTTTTTAAGCAAACCTGTTGATGTATACGAATGTACGGCTAGATGTAAAAACTTACTGACCATGCGGCAACAACAATTAAAACTTCAAAGTAGAGGTGATAAGCTCGAAGACGAAGTGAAGCGTGCCGTCGCCGAAATTAGCGCAAGAGAAAAAGAAACATTAATGCGGTTAGCCCGCGCAGGTGAACACAAGGATTCAATTACTGCTACGCATCTGCAAAGGATGTCTTTGTATAGTAAAGCCATTGCTGAAGCGGCTGGGTTTAATGAAGATGATGCAGAAATTATAGAACTAGCTGCTCCCTTGCATGATATTGGTAAGATTGGCATCCCAGACAATATCCTACTGAAAAAAGGACCGTTGACTGAGGAAGAAATGACAATTATGCGTCAGCACGCCCTTATTGGTTATGAGATTCTCCAGAACAGCCCATCCAAGTATCTGCAAATGGGCGGGGAAATTGCTTTGGCACATCATGAGCGTTACGATGGTTTAGGTTACCCATACCAACTCAAAGGAAATCAAATTCCAATTTCCGCACGCATTGTTGCCATTGCTGACGTGCTTGACGCACTCACAAGCCAACGTCCATATAAAGAAGCTTGGACAATGAGCAAAGCTTTTGAATATTTAGAAACAGAAAGTGGAAAACACTTTGACCCTGATTTAATTGCGACAACGGTTTCAATACGAGAAACTATCGAAAATATTTTCGACAAACAAACCACACATATTCATTAAAAACAGGTGCCAACCATGGCCGCTAGTCACAAACTAAGAATTGGAATAGAGAAGTAAAAAAATAAAAAAGGCTTACATAAATGTAAGCCTTTTTTATTAAAGCATTAAATGCTTTAACATTTAACCATCACTTCATCATGATCTTGATGCAGGTTGAGGCGAAGATTTTCTACCTGGCGCAGCAGGTGGAATATAGCCAGAAATACGGCATAAACGACCTTCTATTGCGACGCCATTTTCAAAATTTGTGACGCTGCAACTAGAAACCGCTTTGTTTGCCTCTAATTCAAGTATAGAGTCATTCACTTGTTCAAGTGATATACCCGTACTTTTAGCAATTTCTCTGTCTAATTTCTGACCGTGTTTTTTAAGATATTCGAGTACTAATGTTGTATTCAATTCATGCTCCTCTAATGTTT
>NVTX01000119.1 GCA_002401735.1 Methylophilaceae bacterium
TGTCGAAGCCAAATATAACAACGCGCAGTCCAACACCGATCTGTGGTGCGGCTAGTCCAGCCCCATTTTCGGCTTCCATGGTGTCGAGCATATCTTTAATCAGCGCATCAAGCTCTGTGTTATTGAAATCGTTAACTTTAGTTGCAGTGGTTAGTAACTGCGGATCGCCAAGCCTTAAAACGGGTCGTATTGCCATGATCGTGCTTTTGTTAATTGCATAGGCAAGGTTGAGGATAACATGACCAACGCTACGCAATCGACTTCATATGTTGAAGAAAAACGACTTCAGCAAGCTATTCTTGGAGGAGGGTGCTTTTGGTGTACAGAGCCTGTATTTAGTCAGCTAAAAGGTGTACATAAAGTAGAGTCTGGCTATGTTGGTGGCCATACAGATAACCCAAGCTATAAAACCATTTCTAATGGTGATACGGGGCATGCCGAAGCAGTAAAAATCACTTTCGATGCGGATGACGTAAGCTTTGAAGCGTTGTTAGAAGTGTTTTTGGTTTCACATGATCCAACCACGCCTAATCGCCAAGGCAATGATATTGGCACGCAATATCGCTCTGCTGTGTTTTGCCAAGATGCAGCGCAATTTGAGGCGGTTGAGAGAATGATAGACGCGTTTAATAGAGCATCAATTTACGATGCACCCATTGTGACGGAGATTAATGGGGTGAGTACGTTTTACCCAGCGGAAGACTATCACCAGTACTACTATGATAAGAATCCTAGCAACCCATATTGTATGGCGGTAGCCGCACCCAAAGCCGCAAAAATTCGTGCTAAATATGCGCAGTTAATTAAAGATTAACGCATTATGCTCGCTGCTGATTAGGCGTGCTCAGGAAGGTAATAAATTCCTTTTTAGGCATTGCTTTTGCAAAATAGTAACCTTGCCCATAATCACAACCAATTTTCAGTAAGAAATCTAATTGCTCTTTGGTTTCTATGCCTTCTGCCACCACTTTAAAACCTAGTTTGTGCGCCATTTCGACGATGACTTCGCATAACACTTTGTCACTCTTRTTTGTTTCAATGCTGCTGACGAAGGAACGGTCAATTTTGATGTAATCGATTTCGAATTTTTTGAGATAAGCTAATGAAGAGTAGCCTGTGCCAAAGTCGTCAATCGCTGTTTCAATACCAGCCAGCCTAATTTGATCCAATTGCGCTCTTACTTCATCAGTTAGATCCAGCACCAAGCTTTCTGTAATTTCAATCACAATGCCGTCAACCACATTCTTTGTTATCCAGAATGGAGAGTCCGCATCGGCTAAATTGTTTTTATTCTGAAACTGCTTAGGAGAAACATTAATACTAATTTTGAAATTAGGGTCGTGTTCCGCGCGAAGTTGACTTAARAATTCAGTTGCCTGACTAAATGCCCARTTACCKATYGGYACAATAAGRCCTGATTCTTCAATAATKGGRATAAAGTCTAAAGGGCTAATACAGCCATTTGTTGGGTGTATCCAGCGGAGTAATGCTTCTGCTTTAACGATCTTTTTGTTAGATAGTTCAATGATGGGTTGGTAATGCAGCTCAAACTCATTATTGGAAAGTGCCGATCGAAGATCTTGCATGATCTTAATTTTGGCTTCAATCGTTYTTTGCATATCAGGCGTAAAGAATTGGTAGCAGTTTTTTCCTAAATTCTTGGCTGCGTACATCGCTTGGTCTGAGTTTTTCAGTAAAGTCTCAGCATCGCTGGTATCTGTTGGGTAAAAGGTAATGCCAATACTGGCTGAAAGATGGATTGTGTGATCATTCAGTAAGAAAGGTTGGCCAAGGACGGCTAAAATTTTGTCAGCGACAAGCTGAACATTATTCACATTTTTAATTTTTTCTAAAATGACGGTAAACTCRTCCCCGCCTAATCTRGCAACGGTATCACCTGCATGGAGAGARTTTTTTARCCTATTGGCTACCTCTTTTAGTAGCTGGTCTCCAGTGGCATGGCCCAGCCCGTCATTTACTTGTTTAAAACCATCTAAATCTAGTAGTAATAAGGCAAGAGGAAGCCCCGTTAGGTCCGCACTTTTAACCCCTTCAGCTAACTTGTCCTGAAACATGCGTCTATTGGGTAGTTCGGTCAACGTATCAAAATTTGCTTGATGCACCATTAGCGCATCTGATTGTTGATTATTGTTATGTTTCCACCACTTGGCGGCAAATGCCAGAATGAAAATACCAAATAGCCCTAAGGCCAACAACAATGGTTTGCGCTCTTGTGCGCTGTTTTCTTTTACATTGAGTTGAAAAGGCTGCTTCATCTGTGGAATGCCAATTTCAAACAATGTTTTCTCTAGAATTGATTTGAGTTCAGGCCAATCATCCCTTACTGCCATCGTGATAGATGTACTGTAAGGAGTTGTATTGATGACTTTAATGTTTTGATAACCGATTGATTTTATATGGTAATCAATCACAAACTGATTGCCAACGTATGCATCTATATGGCCACGCTGTAATTTGATTAGCGCTTCTTCAGCACTATCAACTTTATGGAGTTTGATATGCGGAAACTCGTTTTCTAAATAGCGGCCAATAGCCAATGGTTTATAGACGGCGATTCTTTTWTGGTCTAAATCTTTAAGCTGCTTAAGATCTTGTCTGCTATCTAATACATAGATGCCATAAGGCATCGTGAGATAAGGGCGATTAAGCGGTGTAAATCTTGATCCATCTACTAGGCCAGCACCTCTAATAGCTGAGAGCATGTCTGCATTTTCATCAGCTAAGCTATCTTTGGCTGGCGTGTTGATAAAGGTAATATTTAATTGGTTTTCAATCTGCTTCAGAATGTCGACCGAAATGCCAGTAACCTCATTATTTGCACCAATAAATTCGATTGGTAACCAAGATTTTTTGAGTGCTACTTTGATTTCTTTGTGGTCAGCTAACCATGCTTTTTCGTTTTGGGTGAGCGTTGTCGTTTCATGCGTTATGCCAGATTGTGTTTCGCTGAAACTAGTAATGGGGATGCTAATTAAACATACCACTAATGCCGCTAATGCGGGCTTAGGAGAGGATTTGCGTGAGAATCTCAACAAAAAAAACAAAAAACCATTAATAATCATAAACATAGTGTGGGTAATGCAACGATAATAGTTATTATAAGAACCAAGCAAAAGTGCTTGTAAAGCGACTATGTTGTTTTTGTTTTGCAGGCAGTATACATCAGTATAAGCATATGGAAAGGCTTAGTTTTATATCTTTGTATAAACTTATAGATGACGCTGTCAGTGATAGTTAAGTTATAAGTGTATTGATTAGAATTACTTTAATGTGTATCACCAATCGTTAATAATGTTTACACCTCAAGRTGRCTATARAGCGGCGTAGAMAGRTARCGCTCACCAAATGACGGAATAATGACGACAATCAGTTTCCCTTGGTTTTCTGGGCGTTTGGCCACTTCCATTGCCGCCCAAACAGCCGCACCTGAGGATATRCCAACTAATAAGCCATCTTCRCTTGCCATACGGCGTGCAAYATYCATGGCATCATCATTTTTTACYCGSACYACTTCATCATAAATTTCTGTGTTGAGAACTGCAGGAATAAAACCAGCGCCAATGCCTTGAATAGGGTGTGGCCCTTTTTCGCCGCCGGAAAGTACGGGGCTGGCATCAGGCTCTACAGCAATCACTTGAATATCTGGATTGCGTTCTTTTAACACTTCGCCTACGCCTGTAATAGTGCCCCCCGTGCCAATGCCAGAAACGAAAATATCTACTTTACCTTCGGTATCTCGCCAAATTTCTTGTGCGGTTGTTTTACGGTGAATCTCTGGGTTGGCAGGGTTCTCAAATTGTTTAGCAATCACATAGCGTGTGTCACCTGCCGCTAGCTCCGCCATTTTATGGAGTGCGCCACCCATGCCTTCTGGGCCAGGGGTCAGAATCAGGTCTGCACCATACGCTTTTAGTAGTAACTTACGTTCACGGCTCATGGTTTCAGGCATGATAAAGGCACATTTAATGCCACGTGCCGCACAGACCATTGCTAGCCCAATGCCCGTGTTGCCACTAGTGGCTTCTAAAATGATGGTGTCTGATTTTATTTTCCCTTCAGCGGTGAGGGTGTCGATAATCGAGAGGGCAATGCGGTCTTTTACACTGCTTGCCGGATTAAAGTACTCTAACTTACAGGCGATAGTGGCATCAATGCCCGATGAAACGCGATTCAGTTTAACGAGCGGGGTATTGCCAATCAGTTCTGCGGTATTGTTAGCGATGCGCATCATAATCTCCTGAGGAAGTAATTAAAGTTAGCGTTGAGTTTCAGACTTATTTTTGCCAAGCATCTCTTAGTGTGACCGTACGATTAAACACCGGTTTGCCTTCAGCACTTTCAATACGATCTGCGACAAAATAGCCATGCCGCTCAAATTGGAAAATTTCTCCTGCATTGGTATTTTGTAATCCAGCTTCTAACTGTGCTGTGATTGTTTTAATAGAGTCTGGATTAATGTCATCTAGAAAGTCGTTGTCTCCACTACCTGGATATTGTTCTTTAAATAACCGGTCATACAGGCGGACATCGGCTTCATAAGCGTGTTGCGTACTCACCCAGTGGATGTTACCTTTTACTTTGACGCTATTGGCGCCTTCGGTGCCTGATTTCGTGTCAGGTAAATATTCACAGTGGACGATGGTTATGTTGCCATCACTGTCTTTTTCGAAGCCGGTACACTTAACAACATAGCCATAACGCAAGCGGACCATATTGTCAGGGAATAATCGGAAGTATTTTTTAACAGGTTCTTCCATAAAGTCTTCACGCTCTATCCATAGTTCTTTGGATAGTTGCACGGTACGCTTACCCAGTTCAGGTTTAAGTGGATGATTAGGCGCAAAGCAATCTTCACTTTTACCCTCTTCATAGTTATCAATGACGAGCTTAATTGGGTCTAACACGGCAATGCGGCGTTCAGCATCTTGGTTAAGCACTTCACGCATGCAGTCTTCAAAGATCACATACTCAATCCATGAATCCGCTTTGGATACGCCAATTCTATCGGTAAATAGTTTAAAACCTGCTGGTGTGTAGCCACGGCGACGCGCGCCAGCTAACGTGGGTAAGCGCGGATCATCCCAGCCATCAACGTGTTTTTCTTCGACCAGTTGAATCAGTTTCCGCTTAGAAAGGACAACATAAGTCAGATTTAAACGGGCAAACTCATATTGGCGAGGTGCAGGTTGTTCTAACATGCCCGTTTCGACTAGTTTTTTCATGAGCCAATCATAAAATGGGCGCTGATCTTCGAATTCTAGCGTGCACAGAGAGTGTGTGATGCGTTCTAGCGCATCTTCTATTGGGTGTGCAAACGTGTACATCGGATAGATGCACCATTGATCACCGGTATTGTGGTGGTGCGCGCGGCGTATGCGGTAAATCGCAGGGTCGCGCAGATTGAAGTTTGGTGATGCCATGTTGATTTTTGCGCGCAGAATGTGGCTACCATCTTCATGCTTGCCATCACGCATTTCACGGAAAAGAGATAAGTTCTCTTCAGCCGACCGCGTGCGGTAAGGAGAGTCTTTGCCTGGCTCCGTACGTGTGCCGCGATTTTCGCGCATTTCTTCTGCGGTTTGAGAGTCTACGTAGGCATGGTCATGTTCAATTAGCAGTTCAGCCGCATGGTACATGTCATCAAAATAGTTGCTTGCGAAATAGAGGTTGTTTTCCTTGCCATTGGCTGTTTCGTTCTCCCAATCAAACCCTAGCCATTGCACCATTTCGGTGATGCTATCGACATACTCTTGGCTTTCTTTTTCTGGGTTGGTGTCATCAAAGCGTAAATGGCAAATACCATCGTAATCTTTCGCTAAGCCAAAGTTGATAAATATACTTTTAGCGTGACCGATATGTAAATAACCATTTGGCTCAGGTGGGAAGCGGGTACGAATTTTTGCAGCATCCACTTGACCTGTTTTTTGATATGCTGCATCCCCGGGATTGCCCGCCCATTGTTTCGTTTCAAATTTATTTGCGGTTAAATCACGGTCAATAATGCCGCGGATAAAAT
>NVTX01000120.1 GCA_002401735.1 Methylophilaceae bacterium
CGATATTTTGGCCTGTTTGAATGGCCGAATACATTTGCGCTACTTTATTTTCACGAATCAAATTTCGAATAGCAGGCGTGCCAATCATAATCTCATGTGCAGCAACTCGACCTTGCTCATCTTTTGTTTTGCAAAGCGTTTGTGAAATTACTGCGCGTAAAGATTCTGACAACATGGAACGTACCATTTCTTTTTCTGCGGCTGGAAACACATCCACAATCCTGTCCACTGTTTTTGCAGCGGAACTTGTATGCAATGTGCCAAAAACCAAATGGCCCGTTTCAGCAGCACTTAATGCCAAGCGAATCGTTTCAAGGTCACGCAGTTCACCAATCAGAATCACATCAGGATCTTCACGCAGCGCTGCGCGCAGCGCATTCTGAAATGATAAAGTATGTGGCCCGACCTCACGCTGATTAATCAGCGACTTCTTAGACTGATGCACAAACTCAATAGGATCCTCAATCGTTAAAATGTGACCCATTTCATTCTCATTAATATAATCCACCATCGCTGCTAGCGTCGTCGATTTGCCTGAGCCAGTTGGGCCTGTCACTAAAACAATGCCCCGTGGTGTCTCTGCAATTTCTTTAAAAATGGCAGGGCAATTCAGCTCTTCTAAGGTTAGTATTTTGGATGGAATCGTCCGGAAAACAGCACCCGCACCTCGGTTCTGATTAAATGCATTAACCCGAAACCGAGCAAGGTTAGGAATTTCAAATGAAAAGTCACATTCCAGCGTTTCTTCATATGTCTTGCGCTGACCATCATTCATGATGTCATACACCATGCCATGCACTTCAGTATGGTCCATGGTAGGCACGTTAATTTTACGGATATCTCCATGGACACGAATCATTGGAGGCTGYCCTGCTGATAGGTGTAAATCTGACGCTTTGTTTTTTACTGAAAACGCTAGTAAATCTGAAATATCCACTTTCAACTCCTGTTATAATTTTGTACTTAAGACTTTACATAAAGTATATTCTTTAAGATCATTGATTATGACCATAATTTCCGACTCCTTGCAAGCCATTCAGGCAAATATTCTGCGCGCAAAAGAAGGCGTTAACCGTCAAGATGATGTAAAACTGCTCGCTGTTAGTAAAGCGCAGAGCGCTGAACAGTTAAGAGAAGCGTACTTAGCGGGCCAATCTGCTTTTGGAGAAAGTTATTTACAAGAAGCCATTCACAAACAAGCACTGTTGGAAGATTGCAACATAGAGTGGCATTTTATTGGTCCGATTCAAAGTAATAAAACGCAATTAATTGCACAGAATTTCGATTGGGTACACTCTATTGACCGCCTAAAAGTCGCGCAGCGTTTAGCCAGTGCACGTGCTAACACTTCTCCTCCTCTTAACATTTGCATTCAATACAACAGTAGTGACGAGCCTTCTAAAAGTGGTGTTCAAACGCAAGCGTTAGAAAACTTAGCGAATGAAATCACCAAGCTCCCCAATCTAAAGCTTAGAGGATTAATGGCAATTCCTGCACCGACAACCGAGCTGGCAAAACAACGCATGCAATTTAAAACCGTTAAAGAGGCTTTTACACGGTTGCAACAAAGCGGATTCAACATTGACACATTATCAATCGGAATGTCTGATGATTATGTGGCAGCCATTCAAGAAGGTGCTACTATTGTGCGCATCGGTTCCGCCATATTTGGTGCAAGAACCAAACTTAAGAATGATGGGTAAATTGGCATGAAATTAGGATTTGTCGGCGGTGGCAACATGGCTCAGGCGCTATTTGCAGGGCTAAAAACACAGCAGTTCATAATGTCTGACATTACAGTCGTTGAGCTTGATACAAACAAGCATGATGGTTTGCAAAAAAAGTTTGGCGTCGTTGTTACCAATAATTTGGCAGACTTAACGGCTTGTGACGCAATCGTATTAGCCATCAAACCACAACAGCTCTCTGCATTAGCAAAAGACCTTGCGCCAATATTAACGCAGCAATTAATTATTTCAATAGCTGCCGGCGTACAGATTAAAGACCTAAGCCGATGGCTAAACAATTATCAAGTTATCGTTCGCGCCATGCCCAACACACCGGCACAGATTCAAGCGGGGATTACTGGCCTGTATGCATTGCCAAAAGTCTCTAGTACACAAGTCGCTATTGCGGACCAAGTATTAAGCGCGGCCGGAACAACCTTGTGGCTARACAGTGAAGAAAAACTAGATGCCGTTACTGCCATATCTGGTAGTGGTCCAGCTTAYGTCTTTTATTTTATCGAGGCATTACAGGACGCTGCACGCCAATTAGGGCTTACTGAGGAGGAAGCAAGGCAACTCAGTATTGCCACCTTTAAAGGTGCTAGCTTATTAGCTGACGTTAGCGATGTACCCGTAAACCATTTACGTGAACAAGTGACATCTAAGGGTGGCACCACTGAACAGGGACTACTCAGTTTACAAACATCAAAAATTAAAGACGCCATTATTCTCGCTACAAAGAAAGCGCATGACCGCTCGCAAACACTAGGCGAAGAATTAGCAAAAAATTAAGGACAACYAATATGATTTCTAGCGCAACACAATTCTTACTGAGCACTATCCTCAACATCCTGACTATGATGTTCTTAGTGCGTTTTTTAATGCAGGCAACTAAAACACCMTTTCACAACCCTATCGGYCAAMTYGTTATTGCCTTAACWGACTTTGCCGTCAAGCCKGTGCGRAAGTTTATTCCAAGTTGGAAGAAAATTGATTTATCCACACTATTTCTCGCGTTCCTCACACAGATTTTATTGCAATTTTCTTTACTTTGGTTCCGTGACTTTCCTTTTGAAGTTGCCCATGTGCCCATTGCACCTAGCATTCTGGGCTTAAGTTTGATTGGGGTCATACGAACGATCATCGATATCTTTTTCTATGCTATTTTTCTTCAAGTGATTTTAAGTTGGATTAACCCACATACGCCAATCGCACCAGTSCTAAGTAGTTTAACGCGCCCTATATTAGCCCCCATCCAAAGAATGGTGCCAAGCGTGAGTGGCATCGACTTTTCCCCTTTTGTTGCAATCATTTTGTTGCAAATGCTCAACATATCAGTCATTGCTAYATTAGAAAAAAGCATCTTATCCGTGTTTTAACTGTCTTTATCCATTTTGCTGATTTAATATATACATATATATACAAGAAYAAATCCGAATATGAAAAACTCTCCGTTCCTAGCTAAGATTAATGAATACGWTGCATGGCGCACAGAATTAGAAAAAACAATTTCTAATTACCGTGACTGGTTAGCCAATAGCCCCCAGACAGACAGCGTCAAGGAGTTACGCCTCTATGACATGCTTGAAACCATCAAGCATGACCAAATTGTCATTACCTTTTTAGCGGATGAAGCCCGCGGCAAAACTGAAACAATTAATGCTTTATTTTTCTCCAATCTCGATCTCAGCTTTTTCCCTAACGAGATTGGCAAGAGTTCAACTTGTTCCGCAGAAATTTACTGGAATGAAAATGAAGAGCCTTCTATCAAGTTGTTACCGATTAGCACCCGCCGCACGGAAGACACTTTAGCTTACTTAAAAACAACACCCAATGTTTGGGAAAAATATCAATTAAACCTAGACTCACCAAAAGAGATGCAGTCAACGTTAAATAAATTAACCGAACAATTAAATGTAACAAAAAGCGAAGCCATCAGCTTGGGCTTATGGAATGAGAATGACAAAGTAATGGTAGAGTCACTCGAAAAAACAGGCCGCATTAACATTCCTGTTTGGCGACATGCTGTCATCAACTACCCTCACCCAGCATTAAAAAGTGGCTTAGTCATTATCGATACCCCAGGGCTTGATAAGCTCAATGCCGAACCTGAATTAATGCTAAACAACATTCCCAATTCGGATGCTGCTATCTTTTTAACCGCTGCAGACACTGGCATTACAACGAATGATGCAAGCATTTGGAACGATTTTATTAAGAATAGAATCAAGCATAAGTTTGTTCTACTCAATAAAATTGATGTTTTATGGGATGGATTAAAAACAAAACAAAGTCTTGCCAATGCGATCGATAGACAAGTCAATATGACCGCTCTCCAGCTAAACACAACACCAGACATTGTTTTCCCCATTTCAGCACAACAAGCTTTAATCGCAAAAACACATAACAACATCGACCAACTAACCGAGAGCAATCTCTTAGCCTTTGAACAAGCGCTAGGAGACCAAATAGTCGAAGCGAAACATGAACTTTTAGGCAAGACCATTGCGAGCGAATGCAGTGTCATGATTAAGGCCTCTCGAAAAATAGTGCAGCAACGCCGTTTAAGCTTACTAGCCCAAATAACAGAACTAAAAGACCTAAAAGGCAGCAATGCCAACGAGACACAATTGATTCTTAAAAAAGTCATTGCAGAGAAGAAGCGTTATGAGGCATCGATCCCGACATTCAACCTTGCGAATGAGAAAATTTCAAAACATGGGAAAAAACTACTTAAGCATTTAAGTGTTGCCTACTTAGACTCTTCTATTAAAAAGAGTCGTAAAGAAATTGGCGGTAGCTGGACGACAGTCGGTTTAAATCAAGGCATGCGCAATGTAATGAAACAAGCCAATGAGCTTGCGGACTACGTAACTGCCGAAAGCAAAAAAATTAAAAAGCTAGCCGATAGCGTTTATGATGTGTTTCAGTCAAAACATGGATTTGAAATATTTGAGGCGCCTGAATTAGACATGTCTGATTTTCTAAAAGATATGCGGCATCTAGAAAATATTACGGATGAATTCTGCAGAGACCCGATTAATGTCATGACAGAAAAACATTTTCTAATCCGCAAATTTTTCCTAGGCTTAGGCACGCGAAAACAAAAAATATTTGAACATGCGCGTAAAGAATGTGAGCATTGGTTATTGGATGTACTGAGCACCCTAAAATCACAGATGGCGGAACACAAATCCACACTCACATCACGCACTAAAAATCTCATGAAAGCAAATGACAGCGCCAAGGCGTTAGATAAGCAATTAATTGCCATCGAAATAGAATATGCTCGGCTCTCTAAAGAGAGTAAAGCAATGGATACCATGTTATTGCACATTGTCACAGTCATGCAATCAGCGAGAAAAACACAGCAAATGATGGAAAAAGGTAAGTTAAGTGCAAGTGGAAACTTAAATATGCCAGCGCTATCACTGGGATTCTCTTCTAACAAACCCAACAATGAAACATTATCAGCGTAGCTATTGTCGTAAGCTTAGCTCCACACCACATCAAACACTTCACGTGGGTACTGACTATCCACTTGGAGCACGACACGCTTATTAATAAAGTCTGACAAGTTTGCGAGACTTTGCGACTCCTCATCCTGTAGCAAACCAATCACACTTGGTGAAGCAATCACCTTAAATTCTTTGGCTTCAAACTGTTTCGATTCACGTAATAGCTCTCGCATGATTTCATAGGCAATCGTTTGTGAGGTCTTATACTCACCTCTACCTTGGCAAACATCGCAAGAAACCCGACGTCCGCATCAGCCCAGGCACTCGGCGCCATGCAAAGCACCAGCAGCATGGCCAATCGCCGCGCCGTGGCACCAAAAACAAAAAGAGCCATCAACCTGATGGCTCCACACCCCGCGAACAAACCAGCAAAGCACACCCCATCCCCAGCATCCCCGGCATTCTTGGACGCACCGTGAGACCACAAAGCGAGGGAGAGGCCAACCGACTCGTTACGACGACTACGACGACGATCCAGGCCCGGGGCAGTCGTGGGTATTGGCATTCAGAACTTATC
>NVTX01000121.1 GCA_002401735.1 Methylophilaceae bacterium
ACCCTTCCCCGGCATTGATATTGATGTGGTTGATGAAACAGGAAAAGACGTACCCTGGGGTGAAGGCGGTTTATTGGTCATTAAAAAGCCTTGGCCTTCTATGATACGTACTATTTACGGCGACCCTGAGCGATTTAAAAGCGCGTACTTCCCAGCAGAATTAGGCGGCAAGCTTCATTTAGCTGGCGATGGCGCCATCCGCGATAAAGAAACGGGCAACTTCACCATCATGGGACGTATTGATGATGTATTGAATGTCTCTGGTCACCGCTTAGGCACAATGGAAATTGAATCCGCCTTGGTAGCAAACTCGCTGGTGGCAGAAGCCGCCGTAGTCGGCAAACCAGATGATATTAAAGGCGAAACAATCGTCGCTTATGTCGTGCTAAAAGGTGAGCGGCCTTTAGGTGATGAAGCTAAAAAGATTGTGGCTGAATTACGCAGTTGGGTGGGTAAAGAAATTGGTCCCATTGCTAAACCAAGTGAAATTCGCTTTGGTGATAACCTACCTAAAACCCGTAGCGGMAARATTATGCGACGCTTACTGCGTAGCTTAGCAAAAGGGGAAGAGATTACTTCGGATATTTCCACACTGGAAAACCCTGCAATACTGGAGCAATTAAAAGAAGTCGTGAGCTAGTAAACAACATCTCAGCCCTGAATATCGCACGTCGTTCTGATGTGCACTTCAGGACGGCTATAAAAATCTCAGCCATGGTTATCTGCTTATGAGAAAATAACGTTTATCTATTTACAACACGCACCCGTAAGGGGCGGCCCCAACCTCGCTAGATGCTAAGGTATCAAGTCGGTTGAGAAAAACCAGGAAAGCCATGATCGCAACAAGCAATATCCCATTAAAAGTCCCTTTTAAAGAAAAAGACGAAGCAAAATCACACGGYGCACGTTGGAACCCAGGYGAKAARCATTGGTATGTCCCRGAAGGTGTTGATGCAGCCCCTTTTGAAAAGTGGCTTGAYGGYGCACCACCSCAAGCAGCAGCAAGCAGCAARCCGRCWCMAACARCATCTRCSARCAAATCCGACAGCACACTGCCTGTAAACGCCGAKATGGACGATATCAACGCCATGCTGCGTGATGCATTTGAAGYAAATGACGGTCAATAGATGTGAATGGGCGAACGCTAGTGCTTTAGAAGCACAGTATCACGATGAAGAATGGGGTATGCCACTTCATGATGACCGATTGCTTTTTGAATCGCTCATCTTAGAAAGTGCACAGTCAGGATTGAGCTGGGCGACTATTCTTCGGAAACGTGAAGGCTACCGGCAAGCATTTGATCATTTTGATGTTCAAAAAGTATCAAAATACTCAGAAGAAAAAATTCAAACACTCTTGCAAAATCCCGCCATTGTTAGAAACAAACTAAAAGTGAATGCCACTGTTATCAATGCGCAGCGGATAATCGCCATTCAAGCAGAGTATGGCAGTTTTAATCAATACATCTGGTCATTTGTTAGTGGCAAGCCCATTAACAAACAGTGGGAAGCACTTTCTGATGTCCCTGCGACAACAGCAGAGTCAGAGGCAATGAGCAAAGCACTTAAACAAAAGGGATTCAAGTTTATTGGACCCACTACTTGCTATGCTTTTATGCAAGCAATTGGCATGGTTAACGACCATGTTGTTTCATGTTTCCGACACTCAGAATGCTAAACCGTTTATAGTAGCAATCCATCTAACATGACAAGGTAAAAAAACAATGGCAACAACAGATACATGCTGCTCAATCGTACCCTACTTCAAGGTTCCAGATGAAAACCTAAGTGCGTTTAAAGAAATTTGCGAACGGTTTGTTGATAAAACCAATAATGAATCCAATTGCCTATATTATGGTTTTTGCTTTGATGGAAATGAAGCGCATTGCCGTGAAGGTTATAAAGATGCAGATGCTGTGCTGGCCCATTTAGATAATATCGGTGACATACTGACAGATGCCTTGAAAATATCTGAACTAACCCGTTTGGAAATTCATGGTCCTGAAGCAGAGCTTGTAAAACTAAGAGGCC
This sequence comes from Methylophilaceae bacterium, assembly GCA_002401735.1. Taxonomy (GTDB): domain Bacteria; phylum Pseudomonadota; class Gammaproteobacteria; order Burkholderiales; family Methylophilaceae. The sequence goes on from NVTX01000121.1 coordinate 2,031, forward strand.
CGCAGCGGCTTTAAAACCACAGTTTTTTGTCCTTGAATACGGCTTCCGCCGCTAGTCATAAAAACTAGGTGCATCTTGGTTAGCCCGTAGCCATGATGCTTTAGCCCCTTCAATGACACATCACTCGTCATTGGAGGCACTGGCCAACGTATTTAGTTGGGAATCGGTTACAATAACGCCTTTGCAATTTAAGCCAGCCCCATGAGTACTCTACAAGAAGAAATCAACCGCCGCCGTACCTTTGCCATTATTTCCCATCCTGATGCTGGTAAAACCACATTAACTGAGAAACTACTGTGGTTTGGTGGTGCGATTCAAGTCGCTGGCGAGGTGCGTGGACGTAAAGCAGCACGTCATGCTACATCTGATTGGATGGAGCTAGAGAAACAACGTGGCATTTCAGTCACGTCTTCCGTGATGCAGTTTCCTTATCGTGATCATATGATCAACTTGCTTGATACACCGGGCCATGATGATTTCTCTGAGGATACTTATAGAACGCTGACGGCTGTGGATTCTGCAGTGATGGTAATTGATTCTGTCAATGGCGTTGAAGCGCAAACCATCAAACTACTTAATGTATGTCGCATGCGCGATACGCCTATTATTACGTTTATTAACAAGCTTGACCGTGAAAGCCGCGAACCAATCGAACTGCTAGATGAGATTGAAACCACGCTTAGCATGGAGTGCGCGCCAATGACGTGGCCAATTGGTATGGGTAAGACTTTCCGCGGCGTATATAGCTTAATGGATGACAAAACCTTCTTTTTTGATCCTCATGCCGAAAAAGGGACCTCAGAAATTATTGAAGGRTTAGATAATCCTCGCTTAGATGARTTAATTGGTMCKCAAGCARAAGRTTTACGTGCTGATGTTGAGTTAGTCCGTGGCGCTTCCCATTCTTTTGATAAAAAACGTTATTTAAGCGGCAAACAAACCCCTGTATTTTTTGGCTCTGCTGTGAATAATTTCGGCGTACAATCGTTGTTAGATGCCATCGTGGATTTATCGCCACCTCCGCAAGCACGACAAACAGCAACACGTGTCGTGGCTGCTAATGAAGAAAAGTTCTCTGGCTTTATATTTAAAATTCAAGCCAATATGGACCCAAAACACAGGGACAGAATTGCCTTTTTACGCTTATGCTCAGGCCGCTTTGAACGAGGCATGAAAATCAAACAAATCGCCACCGGTAAAAGTTTCAACGTGAACAACGCCATCACCTTTATGGCGCAAGATCGCACCATTATGAATGAAGCATATTCGGGCGATATTATCGGTATTCCGAATCATGGAACAATTAAACTGGGCGATACATTCTCAACGAATGAGAATTTAAAGTTCATTGGCATCCCATCATTCGCCCCTGAATTTTTCCGTCGCGCTAGGATTAAAAATCCTATGAAAATGAAACAGTTACAGATGGGACTTAAACAACTTGCTGAAGAAGGTGCTGCGCAACTTTTCCGCCCATTACTCTCCAATGACTTAGTCCTAGGCGCTGTGGGCATGTTGCAGTTTGATGTGGTTTCTCATCGCTTAGAACACGAGTATGGTGTGGATATGATCTTTGAGCCTTTTGATTGTTACACAATCCGCTGGCTRCATGGCTCTGATGATGACCTTAAAGCCATTGTAGATAAACACGGRTTTAATGTAGGGTTGGATGGYGCAGAYGATTATGTCTACCTTGCCCCKAACCGTGTGAACTTACAAATGGCWCAAGARCGYTAYCCARACATTAMATTCGCCGAAACCCGYGAAATTGCMTAGATGGRTTTTTGACAACATTTCAAACCAATGAAGTCAATTAAACCCTGCTATTGCAACAGCAATTCACCCTACACATCGTGTTGCCAGCCCTTCCATGAAGGAAGCATGCTCGCACCAACAGCAGAAGCGCTGATGCGATCGCGTTACAGTGCTTATGTATTAGGGTTAGAACAATACCTTTTAGACACTTGGCATCCAGATACGAGACCCAGCTCTTTATCTTTACAAGAAGACGCCGCCATGAAAKGGTTAGGCTTAGACATTAAGCGGTTTGAGAACTCAAATGACACTGCTGACCACAAAACGGCAATCGTAGAATTTGTGGCGCGATATCGAATGGGTGGCGGCAAGGCGGAACGCTTACATGAAGTGAGCGAGTTTGAACGCCTAGACCGCTGGTATTACAAAGCAGGGACTATTTTAGATTAACTAGGCCGCTTCAAACGCCTCACACAATTGACTTAACAATTGACCAAATAAAGGCAGCACTTCTTCTTTACTATGTGGACTTTCATCATCCGTTCCAGCAACGACAAAACTGATGGTCAATTTATCTAAGTTCTCACGGAACTCACTCCAATGTTCAACATCAGCATCGCTAATCAGTTTGACTTTATTCAAGCCAGAATTAACAATTTCAATCATCTGTTCATCAGGAATGCCTGAAAATAATGTCTTTGCAATCGTTATCTGTGCAGCTTGGTAATCAGGCTTAATTTTCTCTTCAGCCAGCGGCGTCGTTAAAAAAGCAAACGTTAACAAGCCATAAGCTTGATACACACTGAGCATATCAAAATCAGTTGTCAGCTCGTCTTTAGGCTGACGGCCAGCACTGCTAATCGCATTAAACGTAATATAACTCGCCAAATAATACGCCGCATCTATGGGCGCGTAATCAGCTAAGTCTGTACTGGGTTTTGCGCCATCCGCATGTGTTTCAGCTAAACAAATGCCATGTAATAATTTCAATCGCGCTGAATAATTTAATTCCATCAATCTACTTTCAATTTAGGGTGAATTTTAGGTGTTAATTTCAGGCAGTGCCTCTAATTGCTCATGCACTGTTAACCATTGCTCTTCTGCTTGCTCAATATTTAACGTTAACTCAGATTGTTGTTTTAGCAAAGCTTGCAATGCGGCTTTATCACTACTTTCATATAGTGCAGGGTCATTCAAACGCGCATCACAAGCCGTCTTATCTTCTTGCCAAACGGCAATATCCCGCTCTAACTTTTCTGATTCTTTCACTAGTGGTCGGCGGGCAGCGATTCTAGCCTGACGGTCACGCTTATTCTGCGCATAGCTGTTTTTCTTCACAGTTGGTGCTGTTTTAGCTTCTGTCTTTGCTTTTTCTTTACCGCGCTGTTCAGCCAGCCATGCAGAATAATCATCTAAATCACCATCAAAAATTTTGGCTTTGCCCTCTGCTACTAGCAAGAATTGATCGCAGCTGGTGCGTAGTAGCGACCTGTCATGTGAAATCAACACGACTCCGCCTTCATATTCTTGCAACGCTAAGGTTAAGGCATGCCGCATTTCCAAGTCTAAGTGATTGGTCGGCTCGTCTAACAATAATAAGTTTGGTCGCGTCCAAATCAATAACGCTAATGCAAGGCGTGATTTTTCACCGCCCGAAAATTTCTCACATGGAGACCTAGCCATCTCCCCACGAAAATCAAATCCACCTAAATAATTCAGAAACACCTGTTCTGTCGTATTTTTATCTAACCGTTGCATATGTTGCAACGGCGATTCATCCGCACGCAATTGCTCCAACTGATGTTGCGCAAAGTAGCCAATATTAAGGTCTTTACCTAGCGTACGCTTCCCTGAGATGCTGTCTAATTCCCCTGCCAATAGCTTAATGAGTGTTGATTTACCGGCACCATTAGGACCAAGCAACCCAA
>NVTX01000122.1 GCA_002401735.1 Methylophilaceae bacterium
TTTATCCAAATCGGCATCAATATCGGCTAAATCTCTTGGTGGTTGGTAGACATAGAAATGGCGATTGAATGGAATTTCATAGCCAACTATGCCAATGTCGCCGTCTTTTTCATCTTTTTTGTCTGCATCTATCCAAGCATCTGGCATATGTGGCAAAACTTCTTTTTTGAAGTAAGCTTCGTTAATATCATTTACCGTTTCACTTGGGTCTAACTTTACATTCTCATTGTCGCGTAAATCGCCATCTGGTTTATATTCAATCACCTGTCCAACAACTTCAAACAAGCCATATACAGGGTTTTCTTTGCCCTTGTGTATTTTCTTAATTACTTTTAGTGTTAATTGTTTTGCCGACAACGTAATCACAATCACTTATGGCTCTAAATATAAACCGTTTGCCTTCGGTAACAATAGCGTTGCCTACGGCGTGCAAAAGGATTTTGTCGAGAAAATTTTGAGCGAGAAGATGGGAATAAAGGTCAATCATGAAGCTTATCCATGGAGACGATGCCAGAAATACGTGAGAGAAGGGATAAARGACGGCTTTTTCACAGTGGCGACTGCGGAAAGAGCTGAATACACAATACATAGCAGCATACCGTTTTATGAAACCAACTTCGTTATGCATACCAGCAAAAGGAATCGAAACGTGGCACGGTTGAAAACGGTTAAATCGTTAAAGGATTTAGAGGCAATGCATGGCATTAAGCATATTTATATGCTTGGTTCAGGATGGCATGAAAATGCGCTTAAAAACATGAAAAATGTTATCACAACCCCAGATGCATCAACTATTCCTTTGATGCTTGCATTACAACGTGCTGATGTATATATAGAACAGTCTGAAATGTTTAGGTATCAGGCAAAGGAAAAAGGTATTTTAGATGAACTATTAACCCTGAATGAACCACCAATGAAAAAATTGGGATGGCATATTTTTATTGGCAAAAAATCAAAACACCAATCATTGATGCCTAAAATTAATGATATGTTGGAACAACTACAGGCTAGTGGCGAATTAGAAAAGATAAAAATGGAAATTTTCAAAAAGTATGGCATCGAATAAGTGCCCGCCTTCATTAATGACAACCTCTTTCTGCTTTACCGCATCTAGTTCGCTTACTTGCATGATTGCACTTACGATGGTTAGCTGAAAAAAGTCGCACTAGGTGATAGTGCGATGCTAAAGAAAATTCTATCATTTGTCGCTTACAAACATAACTTGTCATCAAAATATCCTCTTAGCGTCATTTAGCCGTCATAAAGCTTGCGTATTCTTCTGACACTGTTTAGTCTTCAAGTGATGACTTTTTAAATTCAGTTATGTGTTCGGAGTATATTAAATGACAGAAAAAGTGATACTCATTGTTCTTGATGGTTTAGCGTATAAGGTTGCCGAAGAATGYATGGGGTTTGTTCAAGCATTAAGTGAACAAAGTTTGGCAACCCTTTAYAAAGTACAATGCGAAYTACCATCGATGTCTCGYCCACTCTACGAGACGATTCTAACGGGAGTGACCCCCGCAATTAGCGGAATTGTTCATAACCAAGTRGTGCGTAACTCCAATCAAAAAAGCGTTTTCAGCCTAGCTCGAGAAGCAGGCTTGTCCACCGCTGCTGCTGCGTTTCACTGGTTCAGCGAACTGTATAACCAAAGCCCTTACAACGCTATACGAGACCGTCATACGGTAGACACCGAACAACTCATCCAATATGGCTCTTTTTACCATGATGGACAATACCCTGACGGTCATTTGTATCTTGATGCTGAATTGTTACGCCGCCGTTACGACCCTGACTTTCTACTGATTCATCCGATGAGTATTGACGAGGCTGGTCATCGTTCTGGACTTGATAGTTCCCATTACCGCAACACCGCCCGCCGGTCAGATAAAGAACTATCTGAATACCTTCCAACTTGGATTGAAGCCGGTTACCAAATTATCATTACCGCAGATCATGGTATGAATACAGATAAAAGCCACGGAGGTTCTTTAACAGAAGAGCGAGATATTCCTTTATATGTTATTGGCGATCGCTTCTCTCACCAAGCAGGTTGCGAACCAAAACAAACGGAGATTTGCGGCATCATCTGTGAGCTACTGGGACTTCTCAATCATAGCAAACCGGTGACTGAAAATTTATTACTGAATGAAGAGCAGGAGCAATTTGGACGCAAAGCTGTCATGAGCGCTTAGTAGCTGATTCAGGCATTACTGATGTAAAAAATTAGGATGGCATATTTTCTTTGCAAAAAGTGTGTCATCGAATAAGTTCCTGCCTTAGCATTAATTGCCATCCTCACAACCGCATTGGCTTTTACATATCGCATCTGTTCCATTTTCAGTAAATTCAATACTGCAACAGGCCAAGAGCTTCTTCTTCAAAAGCACGCGCCCTCTTCTTATTCGAGATTTAACAGCAGGCAAGCTCAAGCCTTCATTGATGGCAATATCTTTCTGCTTTATCTCATCTAATTCACTTGCTTGCATGATTGCACTGACGCTAGCTGGTAAATCCGAGATCAAAATACGAATGCAGCTATCAAGTTGTGCCGCCTCTTGAGGTGCCTCTTTATCATCAGCTGTTTCTGCACTATCAATACTCACCGTATCCAGCTTTTTAATCCGATAGTAATCAATAATTTTATTACGGCATATCTGATAGAGCCAGGCTTGTAATTTGGCTTTATCCTTTAAGCTATTTATATTCTTAACTACTTGAATAAACACTTCTTGCAGTATGTCTTCTGCAATAGCGGCATCGCCTACTTTGGCTAGGATAAACTGTAGTAGTTTTTGGTGAAACTCTTTCCAAATCAGCTCAATCATAAATACCCTCTACGAGACCTACAGCATTGATCACACTGCAGGTCTGTACCGTTAACAGCAAGTCGATTCTACTGCCTCACAATTACATTGGCAGCATTCGCAGTCCTTATTGTCACAACAGTGTTGTGACTCATGACACCCACATATGTTGTTTTTTGTGTCTGCACAGCAGCTAGTATTTTCGTTTTCGTCAGTTTTCATCATCTCATCTCCTATTTATGGTGTTGGTTCATATAAAGAGACGTAGCAACCTTAAAAAGGATGCATGTTTTTCAAGTTTAATTGTTTGGTATCAGGCCCAAGTACGCTGAAAATGACTTTTATTTTTACTTCGGCGCAAACGTAAACGCATCGCTAAAGAATTCGTCGGAATCTAAACCCTGCCCCACAAAAGCCTTATTTGCAGCATGCACCATATCAGGTAAGCCACACGCGTAGGCCTGATATGGACTTAAGTCAACAATATCTTCTAATACTGCTTGCTGTACATGGCCTTTCCTGCCTTGCCAATCATCTTTGGCTTTTGAAAGAACAGGAATATAAGTAAACGTGGGTACATGCTCGGCCCAGCGACTGCATAARTCATGCATATATAAATCTTCTAACTGGCGGCCACCCCAATAAAGCGTCATTGGCCTCTCACTATCAGCGTAAAGCATATGTTCAACAATGCCTTTTATCGGCGCGAAACCGGTGCCTGTTGCAGCAAAAATTATGGGCTTATCCGACTCTTCGCGTAAGTAAAAACTACCGAAAGGTGCTTCTATACGCATAATCGCTTTTTCTTGCAGCTCATTAAARACGTATTCGGTAAATTCACCGCCTTTTACTAAGCGTAAATGCAGCTCTAATCCGAACTCATTATGTGGGGCATTGGCAATGGAAAAAGCACGCCGCTTGCCGTTTCTTAAAATAAATTCAATATATTGTCCCGGCAAAAAACGTAAGCGCTCACTACTAGGCAATTGCAGGTGCAAGCTAACAACATCATCGGACAGCATTTCTTTTTTCGAGACTCTTGCCGGCAATATACGTGGCTTAACACCACCAGCACCTGCCGCCTCACGGCATTCAATCACTAAGTCTTCTAATGGTCTTGCACAACAAAATAGTGCGCTGCCTGTGGCTAGCTCTTCATCACTCATCGCACCACCAAGGTAATCATCGTGCATCACTTTTCCTGAGATAACTTTACCTTTACATGATCCGCACGCGCCACTGCGGCAACCGTATGGCAAATTAATCCCCGCTTCAACTGCGGCTTCTAATACCGTTTGGCTAGGAAGCACTTCAAACGTGTGCCCGCTAGACTGAATCGTGACTTTTGCCATGCTTACTTTCTTAGGAATTTTTATCTATAGAGCTAATATTATCGTCTGAACTTGGTTCTTTGATTTCTTCGAATTCGCCTTCGATTACATCATCGTTAGCTGGTTGCGCACCAGAATTCCGATAACTACCTTCAAAACCAGATCCATCTGTTTGGTAGCTGCCTGTATCTGGGTCAACTTTAGGTTGTTTAATAGGAATTAACAACAATAATGCAGCGATCACATCGGTAATCACCCCTGGCACCATCAACAAAACACCTGCCACCATATTACGCGCAGTGCCCATCATGCTTTTCAATGGATTACCGCCTTCTTTTAGGCTTTGCATCATTTTGGCAGACATCATTTGTTTTTCGCCACGAATCAGTTGTAAGCCTAAGTAGCCAATTAAGACTAAGTAGATTAACAACCAAATACCATAACGCTGGCCAAGCGTAATCAGCAGAAATACTTCTGTAACCAGAAAACCGAGTAAAATAATTGGAATAAATAAACGCATAAGCTCCTTAACTCATCTAAACCATTGACCTAAATTTAAAAACCATCTAAATCAATGCCTGAAAACGATATTATAGTAGTGTTAACACATGTGCCAGACCAAATTTGCGCAGAACGCATTGCAAACGCACTAATTACCGCTAAACTAGCGGCCTGTGTGAACATTGGTAGTGCTTGCCAATCGGTATACGAGTGGGAAAATAAAATAGAAATGCAAACAGAGGTTCCACTACACATTAAAACAAAGCAACACTGTTATGCAAAAATTGAAGCACTTATTTTAGAGATGCACCCGTACGAACTTCCTGACATCATCGTACTCAATGTACATGGTGGCTTGAATCGGTATTTACAATGGCTCAACAAACAACTTTCGCAATAGGATAACGATGTCAAAACGTTTTTCAACATTAGCATTTTGCTTTAGCACGCTTTTAGTACTCTTTGTGCAACTAGGTTTTGTAGGGGTTAGTGCCGCCGCAAACAGCAGTGGTGGCGGATTCAGTCTCTTTACTGAGGGTGTTGAAGAGGATGAATTTTTACATCCTGATGAAGCGTTTAAGCTCGATGTTATTTCAATAGGTAACAACGCTATAGAAGGTCGCTTTACCGTGACGCCAGGCTACTACCTATATAAAGAGCGCGTTAGTTTTGAGATTAAAGATGCGACGCTAGGGAGTATTACCGCTGTCACGCTACCCGTTGGTGATATGAAAGATGACCCCAATTTTGGCAGACAAGAAGTCTACCACCATGATTTTGTTGTTAATATTTCGACTAAAAACGCAGCGCAAGATATTGTCATCCATGCCAGATTCCAAGGCTGTAGTGAAAAAGGCTTGTGCTATGCACCGCAACTTAAAAAATTTAATGTAGCGATGCTTACCACAGCGAGCACCGCAAGCGAGACAAACATAACGACCAACCCCATTATCAACGGGGATGATAAAGCAACTAATTTATTAAAAAGCGGCAAATTATGGCTGATTGCTGCAGGTTTCTTTGGCTTTGGTTTATTGCTTTCTT
>NVTX01000123.1 GCA_002401735.1 Methylophilaceae bacterium
TTAGTGCCTGGGGTATTGGTATTCGCATTGCCAGAAGCTGAAGTCTCAACGTATAGGTTTTCACCTTTTGCCATTAAGCCAGCTGGATTAATAAAGGTCGCTAATTGTAAAGCACCAACTTCTGTTGTTGTTGCCGAGCCTGCTTGGGTAATCGATACGGTGCCATCACGGCCAATGGTGACACTGGTTGCATCTGCTGGGATGGTGATAGAAGGTTGTATGGTATAGCCACTTGCCGTCACCAGTTGACCTTGGTTATCTACCTGAAAAGAACCATCGCGGGTATAAGCGGTTGCACCATCAGGTAGCAACACCTGAAAGAAGCCATCACCTTGAATCGCGACGTCTTTATTGTTGCCTGTTTCTTGTAAATTACCTTGGCTAAAGTTGCGTTCTGTTGCAACAGACCTTACACCAGTACCTAGTTGTAGTCCTGATGGYARTTGTGTTTGTTGGGAAGATTGTGCGCCAGGCTGACGAATGTTTTGATATAGCAAGTCCTCAAATACAGCACGTGTGCGTTTAAARCCATTGGTGCTGACGTTTGCCAAGTTATTGGCAATTACATCCATTTGTGTTTGCTGTGCATCTAGCCCAGTTTTTGAAATCCATAATGAGCGAATCATTTTGTTTTCCTCTCAAGTTTGGCTTGTTTTAGCCGATAATGTCGTTAAGGTTTATGCTAACGCAAACCTTAAGCAGTTAAATTGAAGAGTTGACTGGCTTTATTAGCGTTATTCTCAGCACTCTGGATCAGTTTCATCTGTGTTTCGAATTGCCTAGCTAAGCTAATCATGTTTACCATGGCGTCCACCACGTTGACGTTACTACCTTCAAGMGCGCCACTGATAACGCTGACGCTTGCATCTGCGTCCACAGTGCTGTTGTCTCTTGTGCCAAATAAGCCATCACCTTTTCGTTCCAAGTTAGCTTCATCTGGATTCACTARTTTCAGCCGACCTAATACATTAGAAGGTCCTGGTAATGTGCCGTTACTAACGGTGGAAATTGTGCCGTCTTTAGCAATGCTAATGGCAACATCTGGCGGAATGCTAATMGGRCCRCCATCRCCCATCACATTGAGCCCTGTCGCTGTTTGYARCACRCCATTTTCATTAAKTTTAAGYGCGCCRTTMCKKGTGAAKCCTTCMGATCCATCYGCACGTTGTACGGTTAACCAYCCCTCACCTTGTATGGCAATRTCTAACGAGCGCCCWGTTTGTTGAATAGGCCCAGCTCTAAAGTCTGCGCCTACGGTTGAATCAATCACAAAYGTKCGTGTTGGTAATCCTTCACTAATMACGGGAACGGCTCTAAATGAATCCACTTGCGCTCTAAAACCAGTTGATGTTGCATTGGCTAAATTGTGCGAATTTGTTGCCTGTTGATTCAGGATATGTTTTGCTCCTGACATGGCGGTATAAATTAAGCGATCCATTGTGTTCCCCTATTTAGTAATGAAAGAATTACTAACGTAAATTCACCAAGGTTTGTAATATTTGATCTTGTGTTTTAATGGTTTGGGCGTTGGCTTGGTAAACGCGTTGCGCCGTAATCATATTGACTAACTCCGCTGTTAAGTCAGAGTTTGAGTCTTCAACAGCAGAGGATTGCAAAACACCTAAGCCGCCAGATGTTGGTTCTCCAACAACGGCAGGACCGGAGTCAGCTGTTTCTGCCCATGAGTTATTACCGATTTGTTGTAATCCATTTGGATTAGTGAAGTCTGCTAACACCACTTGACCTAATATTTGAGATTGTCCATTCGTGTAACGACCAACAATGTCACCATTTTTAGCAATGTTAAACCCAGCTAAGATACCAGATGAGTAGCCATCTTGGGATGGGCTAGTCACACTAAATGTAGAGCCGAATTGCGTACTATTCGAATAATCTAATGCAATCGCTTGTGGTCCAGTTGCGCCTGTTGTTGGCGTGAACGTTACTGTTGGCGAGGCTGGAACGGACGTTGGTGCAATGCCTGTGCCAGTAAATGTGAGCACTGCGGTTGGTGCAGSTAGTGTTGTGGTTGATACACCATCTACAGTGTTGAATACATTCCATTCACCTGCGGCAGTTTTAACAAAATAACTTTGTAAAGCATGCTCATTGCCTAAGCTATCGTAAACACTCAACGCGGTAGAGTTGTGATAAGTCGTTGGGTCAGCTGGGTTAAACCCTGCCGCCGTTAATGTTGCATTAGTTGAGTCTAGATTGAGTGTGGCTGACACTGCTGTTGTTGAAACAGGCGCAATATCTGCCGTATTAATATTAATTTCAGCAGGGGCTCCTGTCGATAATATGCCATTTGCATCAGCAGCATAACCTGTTAGACGGTTACTGCTTGAGTTCACAATAAAGCCATCTTTATCCATTTGGAATTGGCCATTACGCGTGTAAGTGATCTCACCATTGTTGCTCATGCGGAAAAAGCCGCCGCCATTAATAGCAATATCTAAAGAATTATTCGTACTGGAAATATTACCCTGCGTAAATTGCTGCGCAACGGTTGATAGCTTAGTACCAATACCGATTTGAGAGGCGCCACCACCGGTGAGTGAGTTTGCATAGACGTCAGCAAACTCAGCACGTGATTGTTTAAAACCAACGGTATTCGAGTTGGCGACATTATTGCCGATAACCTCTAAATTTTTTGATGCTGCGTTTAATCCACTTAATCCTTGTTGAAAACTCATGGTGTACTCCTAATTAGTATTGTCGTTGTTAATTAAAATGTTGTAATGTTTAGAAAATCTGTTTTAAATCTTCGCTGGTGACAGAGTCTGAATTACCCAGGTTGAGTTTGATGCCAGCACCATTTGTGCTAATGCTATTAATTCGGGTAAGGCTTAAGCTTGTAACATCCACATCTTCACCGTCAATCGTAGCGCTGACGTTAAARGTAAARTTGCCATTTTCCACTTGTGTTCCATTGTCGTCGTAGCCATCCCAACTCATAGGGATAATGCCTTCTGACTGGTTRCCAAAATTRAGCTGCCTGATTTGATTGCCTGCCGCATCGTTAATCGTAACCGTGAGATCATCTGTGCTAATCGGCAATTCAACACCAAAGTAGCCGCCAGTCCCATCAAAGCTGAGCTGATTGCCTTCTACCAACACATCACGACCAATCAAGTTAGACATTTGTAATGACTGGCTACTTTGCATATTGGCTATAAACGTTTCTAGCGTGCTATTCATCTTGTCGATGCCGGTTACCGTAGAAAGCTGTGCTAATTGACTGGTCACTTGTGCGTTATCANGNKRGTKGAKTNGKTSTTGNGTTKTNKCAWTKRMRYKWCKARTRAGSYMAYMARCCSAKMWTSWAYTYMAKTNAYAMYATNRCWSRWWYTAKYMTTAGCGCCATTGACACTGGCTAGTAAGGCTGTTGATGCTTCATTGTTTGTTGATTGTACGGCTGGCATAATTTTTCCTTTAATGGGTACTTGCTTCGGATGAAAGCRGGCACGCTAATAATTAATTTTGTCCTATAGATAATGTTTTAAGCAGCATGGATTTAGCCGCATTCATTGTTTCAACATTATTTTGGTATGCACGAGAGGCCGAAATCATATTGACCATCTCTTCAGTAATATTCACATTTGGCATTGTGACGTAACCTTTCTCGTCCGCTAGCGGATGCTTAGGGTCATACACCACTTTCCCTGGGGTCTGGTCCTCAATCACCTTGAGTACCTTTACGCCACTGGCATTCGGTGAGCCACTCGGAATCGCACTAAACACCACGTGCTTTGCTTTATATGCTTTGCCATTAGCACTTGTCACACTGTCTGCGTTGGCCAAATTACTGGCGACTGCATTCAAGCGTTGAGATTGTGCACTCATCGCTGAACCTGAAATATTAAATACATTAAATAAAGACATATTATTCTCCTAACATGCGTTGCTTAATTATTGGCCCTTAATGGCCGTTAGCATCTTTTTAATCTGACCATTCATCATTAACAAGCTAGCTTCATAGCGAATGGCATTATCCGCAAACTGGTTGCGTTCAATATCCATATCTACCGTGTTGCCATCTATACTTCCTTGTATTACAGGACGGAATAAAGGCTTGCCTAGGCCAGCACTATTACTATTGTTTGTTGCGATAGCATCTAAGTGTTTTTCAGATGTTTTAATCGTCGATAAACCACCACCAGATGCATACTGTGTTGCTTGTTGCATCGCAGATTTAAAGTCAATATCTCTAGCCTTATAATTAGGCGTGTCGGCATTAGCAATGTTTGCAGCAATCACTTCTTGGCGTTGCGCACGTATTCTTAATGCACTTTGATGAAAGCTAAAAGCTGAATCTAACTTGGTTAATATCATCATCATTCCTTTCAAGCACCTGGTTTGTTTCCAGTAGTTTTAATTAACGATTAAAGAAATAAAAACTTTTGCCGTTAACATAGATGTGACCAATTCTAGAACAATTAATAGTCTTCAATCCGTGAAGTAAAGGGATAAAACCCATCCTTTTCAGCGATTAATATTGCTAACAAGGCCGTAGAATACGTATTGAGTTACAAAGGTTAATTTTCTGGAGTGCACAATATGGTCCGTGTAAATGGAATGGAACAAAACACATTTAAACAAGGCTACGCTTGGCGTGAAGCGATTGTATTTGTCGTTTTACTTACAGGACTATTCTCAATGCAGGAAGCATTAGCGACYGCAAAAAATAAATTTATTAAACAAGACCTCTCTATTTTGAAACAAAAAATGGAGGCATTCCTTTTGGAACAAAGCGCAGGGTACACTGGTGAGGTTAAAGTTAGTGCTGGCGCAATAGACCCTAATTTAAAACTAGCCGCATGTTTTCAACCGGAGGTTTTTTTACCACCAGGTAGCCGTGCATGGGGTAAAACCAGTGTTGGCATTCAATGTCATGCACCAACTCGATGGAAAATATACGCACAAGCGAATATTAGTATCAAAGCGCAGTATTTAGTGACGTCTCATCCATTACCACAGGGCCATACAGTGACCRATCGAGACCTTGCTTTTGCGGAAGGTGATCTAACTAGATTGCCTGCAGGCGTGTTTACCGAGGCAAGCCAGATTATTGGGCAAACGGTCCGTTCACCGATGATGGCAGGCAGTGTGTTTAAACAAAATATGCTTAAGCAAGCATTGGCTGTGCAGCAGGGGCAAACGGTATTGTTGACCACTACAGGTGTTGGATTTACCATTAATGCAGAAGGTAAAGCACTTAAGAATGCAAACTTAGGCCAAATTGTTCCAGTTAAAGTGCGAAGCGGCCAAATTGTGAGTGGCGTTGCACGTGCAGATGGTAAGGTTGAAGTGCGTTTTTAACATGATAATAAAACAGGTTGAATTGGACTTGGAAGACAATAGTACAAAAAAGATTAAAGTTCCTTTAAACTGTGTCGATATGACTACATATCAACATAGGTTTAAATTGGTGCAAAAAGGAAATTAGTATGAAAATTAATGACTCAATCAAACAGCCAGTAGATTTGGCAACCGAGAAGCTAGGCGTTAAGTCGGGCAAGAAAACTGAGCAAGCAAGTACAAGCGCAGCGGCAACAGAGAGCGTAACGCTTTCAACTTTATCTTCACAATTAAAATCACTAGAAGCCAAAGTA
>NVTX01000124.1 GCA_002401735.1 Methylophilaceae bacterium
GATGGCGTGTATTTAGGTTTGGGAATTAATATCGCGTCTCCCTACAAGCCAGGCACCCGCTGGAGTAATGAAAAATTAACGCCCCACCCCTACAATCCCAGCAAAGCACGTGCATTACTTAAAGAAGCTGGGTTCGAAGATCGCGATGGCGATGGCATACTAGAACGCAACGGCAAGCCATTTGCGTTTGAAATTATTACCAACCAAAACAAAGAGCGTGAGAAATCTGCTGTCATTATCCAGCGAAGGCTCAAGCAAATTGGCATCGATGTGAAAATTCGTGCACTAGAATGGGCAAGCTTTATCAGTAGATTTATCAATACCGGTGATTTTGATGTTGTCATTTTAGGTTGGAGCCTAGGGCTAGACCCTGACCAATACAATATTTGGCATTCTAGCCAACAAGCGCCGGGCCAGTTTAATTTCGTTGGGTATAGCAACCCCAAAGTGGATAAACTTTTAGAACAAGGTCGTATTGAGTTTGATCCTGACAAACGCATGAAAATCTATCACGCGTTTGCAAAAGCACTATTAGAAGACAGTCCAATTGTCTACTTATCGGCTGGTTACGGCCTAACGGCAGTTCATAAACGGGTACAAGGCATTGCAAACCCCATCCCACCTGCTGGTGTAGGGTATGATTCGCAAAAATGGTATATTCCTAAGCCGTATCGACGAAACCTAATAAGCGCCAATTAATATGTTGAAATACCTGATAAAACGTGTGTTGTGGATGATTCCCATGCTGATCGGGATTAGCCTCATTTCATTTTTTATCATGCACCTAGCGCCAGGTGATATTACAAATAATGAAGCGTCTTTCAATCCAAAAACTAGCCAAGAATCGCGTCAAAAATTACGTGAGCTCTATCATTTAGACAAACCCATCCTCGTGCAATATGGCTTATGGCTCAAACGCATCGTTCAGTTAGATTTTGGCCATTCTTTCAAGACGCACCAAAAACCCGTTTTCTTAGGGGTGACGGATAAAGATGGCAACTATACAAAGGGCATGATTGAGCAAGCGCTTCCCATTACATTAATGATCAATCTACTAGGGCTGGCAATCACGCTYACGTTRGCGATTCCATTAGGCGTTATCGCCGCACGTAARTATCAACAATGGCAAGACAAGTCAATTACGCTCTTTAATTTTATTGGTTTYTCTATTCCAGGYTTTTGGTTATCTTTATTGCTGATGTATTGGCTGGGCGTTGCCAACAACTGGCTACCCATTTCCGGTCTACATAGTTTGAATTACGACAATCTAGATACATTGGGGAAGATTAAAGACAGTATTAGCCATCTGATTATGCCAGTCATTATTCCATCGATAACAGGTCTAGCAGGCATTACATTGTTTGTGAAAAACGGCATGTTAGACGTGCTGCATCAAGATTACATCACGACTGCCCGCGCAAAAGGCCTCAGYGAACACACCGTTGTGTATACCCATGCATTAAGAAACGCACTACTACCCCTCATTACCATTGTTGGCCTATCCATTCCCGGCTTAATTGGCGGCTCAGTCATTTCTGAAACCATCTTTGCGATTGATGGAATGGGTAAATTATTTTTTGAYTCCGTCACTAGTCGAGATTTTCCCGTCGTGATGGGTATCCTCACCATCGGCTCTGCACTCACTTTAATTGGCAATTTAATTGCCGATGTTGCTTACGCATGGGCAGACCCCAGAGTCCGCCGCGGCATCGCTAGCGAGTAACAATAAATATGAATAAGGACTTATTTAAAAAAGCACTTTCAAACCCTTTAGCCATGGCTGGCTTTATTATTATTGTTATCGTGTTTTTACTAGCCATGCTAGCACCTTGGATAGCTCCTTATGACCCAGATGCCTTAGATGTAAAAGCCATTCTGCTCAGCCCGTCTCTAACGCATTGGATGGGAACAGATGCGCTAGGAAGAGACGTGCTTAGCCGCATGCTCTTTGGTGGSCGCATATCGTTATTAGTGGGCATCGTTGCCGTTGGCATCTCAACAACCATTGGTATTATTTTAGGGTCACTTGCTGGTTATTACCGCGGCTGGGTCGATACCGTGATTATGCGCTTAGTCGATGTCATGCTTTCTATTCCTAGCTTCTTTTTAATCTTAGCTGTTATTGCTTTTCTTACACCATCAATGCTCAACATTATGATTGTCATCGGACTGACATCYTGGATGGGCGTTACMCGCCTGGTTCGYGCAGAATTTTTAAGCTTAAATAACAGAGAATTCATCCTTGCATCGCGAACACTGGGTGCCAAAGACATGCGCCTAATTTTCAAACACCTCCTCCCTAACAGCCTCACACCTATCATTGTAAGTACTGTACTCGGTGTCGCTGGCGCCGTTTTATTAGAGTCAGGGCTCAGTTTCCTTGGATTAGGCGTAAGACCGCCAGATGCTTCTTGGGGCAACATACTCGCGGATGGAAGAGAGTACATCCAATTTGCATGGTGGTTATCGCTTTACCCTGGTCTGGCCATCTTATTTACCGTGTTAGGGTATAATCTGCTTGGAGAAGGTTTACGTGATGCACTGGACCCTAGGAGTCAATCTAGTTAAGCAAACGAGAAAACAGTGCACGTCATCGCAACATACAAAAACAAATTTAATTAGGATTATCTATGGGATTTTTAGCAGGTAAAAAAATATTGATTGCTGGTTTACTAAGCAACCGCTCAATTGCATACGGCATTGCCACGGCAATGAAGCGCGAAGGTGCARAACTCGCCTTTACTTATCAAATGGAAAAGCATGAAGGTCGTGTGGCAAAATTAGCTGCCGATTTTGATTCTAAAATAATACTACCTTGTGATGTAGCAGAAGATGCGCAAATAGATGCCCTATTCCCCGCCCTAGCAAAACACTGGGATGGCTTAGATGGCCTTGTGCATTCCTTGGCATTTGTACCAAAGACAGCACTGATGGGTGATTATTTAGATGCCATTGACCGTGAGTACTTCCGCATCGCACATGACATCAGCTCCTATAGTTTCTCAGCGCTTGCTAAAGCAGCCTATCCAATGATGGAAGGTCGTAAAGGTAGCTTGCTGACACTTAGTTATTTAGGCGCAGAACGGACGATGCCTAACTACAACGTGATGGGTGTTGCGAAAGCAAGCTTAGAAGCGAACGTGCGTTATCTAGCGCAAAGCTTAGGCCCAAGAGGTATTCGTGTGAATGCCGTTTCTGCTGGCCCCATCAAAACACTCGCGGCTTCTGGTATTGGTGATTTCGACAAAATGATTGGCTTTAATGAAAAACATGCCGCCATGCGTAGAAATGTAACGATTGACGAAGTAGGYAACGCTGCTGCATTTTTATGTAGCGACCTAGCCTCTGGCATTACTGGCGAGATTACTTACGTTGACGGCGGCATGAACATCACTGCAGCAGGTCAAATCGACTAAACTCACTGRCATTCTTATGTTGTCGTTAAGATTCTTAACGACATAAACAAAAAAGCTGACTTTTTAAAGTCAGCTTTTTTAATATGCATTTAAATTTACGGCACTTTAACCACCTTAAGGCGACTACGACCCTTCTAATATCTTACGACTGATTTCAATATCTGTTTTCGCCTTAAGTGATTTCCCATAAGCATTGATATACTCTTTGGCTAATGCGTCCTCKTACTCAGCATGTGCTCTTAGTTTCATTTCATCATCATCTTCTAAAGCATTAATAACGCCTGAGACTTTGACAAGTACAAATGCTCTATTTTTATCGGCAAAACCAGCATAAGCAGGYAGTTTAGATGCATTAATTTTAAACACTTGGTTCATGACTAGCTCAGTCAGCCCCTGCGCATCCTTRCGATCYACRGTTACTTCAGCAATCCACTCTAACGTTTTATCTTCTTCTCCAGCATTCAATTTAGCTAAGACAGCTTGCCCTTTCTCTTTAGCCAATTCAAGTGATTGCTCTAGCTGCAAAACAGCTTCTATCCCTTCTTTAATATTATCAAAGGTTTTAGGTGCTTCAGGCTGATGCTCCGCCACACGCACAGCGACTAAATTATTAGGAGAAACCTCTACCGCTTCAGTATTGCGCTTATCTTCTAATACGTCAGTAGAAAAAACCATGTTCATTAATTTTTTACTGTCTTTAAAGTACTTGGCGCCATCCTCATGGCTAAGCCAATCAGTCGTTTGTACGGTTAAATCAAACTTTTTCGCAACGGGCTGCAAACTACCAGATTGCTCATAAACGATATTACTAAACTCTTCCGTCAGCTCCGCATATTTCACTTGCGCTTGCTGGAAAATAAGCTCCGCTTTAATTTGTGGCTTCATGCTTTCATATGATGATGAGTTTCCACTCACCCCATCTAAACGAATAATATGAAAACCAAACTCAGACTCAACAATGTCGCTAATTTCATCAACGTTCATATTAAACACAGTCTCTTCAAAAGCTTTTACCATGGCGCCACGACCGAAGCTACCTAAGCTMCCCCCTTTTGCAGCAGAGCCAGGATCTTGAGAGAACTTAGCGGCCAACTCTTCAAAACGCTTAGGATCCACTTTCAACTGGGCATCAATACCGAGCGCTTTTTCTTTCGCTGCTTGCTTATCTTCATCCGACGCATTTACACCAAATCCAATCAGAATATGACTTGCTTCGCGCTGCTCGTCTCCTGAGAACTTGTCTATATTTTCATCATAAAAATCTTTAACCTCTTCATCTGACACCGTCACACCATTAATTAACCCTGCAGCAGACAGTAAAACAAACTCCATTTTCACTTTTTCAGGCACAATGAATTTGTCTTTGTGTAGTTCGTAATAATCTTTAATCTGTTCAGGTGTAACATCCACTTCAGGTAAAAAAGAAGCCGCTTTAATTTCAGCCGTACTCACCTCACGTTTTTGATATTGATACTTCACGGTTTCTTCAGCAAGAGATTTAGGCGCAAACGAAAACCTTGCCAAATCATCTCTTGCCTGTTGAACAACCAAATCATTCCGAATGCTAGATTCTAATTGATTAGCTGTTAGCCCATTTTGCGCTAAGGTACTTTGATATATTTCTTGAGAAAACCGGYCATYATCTTGAAATTCCGGCATGGCTAACATGTGCGTATTTAGCTGTGCATCACTAATTCTGAAGTTTGAACGAATCGTTTCTGCATTCACCAAACGTCTCATGATCAAGCCATCTAGAATAGATTTCCTAAATTGAGGACTTTCCAACACGGCAGGATCAAATTTATCACCCTGCGCTTGCATACGATTTCTAACAGAGGCAACTGTGTTGCTATATTCTTGAAAGGTTACGTCCTGCCCCCCTACTGTAGCGACTGGTATATTAGCCCCCACGTTCGTGAAGTAAGAGTCAACACCAAACAAACCAAATGCAATGACGATAAGGCCTAAAATAACTTTGGTTACCCAACCTTTAGATAAATTACGAATGGCTTCTAACATAGTGTTCTTTCAAAAGTTTTGCGTGTGCGTTTAGTGAAAAATTTAGCTGTGTAATATACCATAAGTGGCGCTTCTCCGCATACTGGATTCGTTTAAACATCGCAGAGAATTAACCCATTGTSGATANCCATTAAAAAYAGGTCTAAAACAAAAAAGCGAGCCTGCTA
>NVTX01000125.1 GCA_002401735.1 Methylophilaceae bacterium
GCCGGCTGCAGAAACGGCAACCGTTAGCTCTCCGCAACCAAACCCATTTAAATCTCGCGTTTTTAACTGTTTGGTGAGTACATTAGTCGCCGTTTCAAAGTCAAACTGCCAAGCGGCAATCGCTTTTTTGGGTGCCTTGTGTAACGCAATCGCATCATTTTTCACATTGTCTGCACAGACAATCTCTGCTGGATTAATACGCTCTAATTCTTGTGCCAAATGCCCTACCGCAACTTCGCTCAGGACAAAATCACCAGACGCCAAATTAAGTCGCGCCAGCCCAATTAGACCGTCACCAAAGCAGATGCTCAGCAATGCATTGTCACGTGTTTCATCCATCAAAGCCGTGTCAGTCAATGTGCCTGGCGTTAAAATTCGTGTGACAGCTCGCTCCACCGGCGCTTTATTCCCACTGCCCTTAGGTGGCACAACCCCTACTTGCTCGCAAATGGCAACCGCTTCACCCAGCTTGGTTAATTTGGCGAGATATTGCTCCGCAGCATGGTATGGCACCCCAGCCATTTTAATGGGCTCGCCATTGCTTTTACCACGATGCGTAAGGGTAATGCCAAGTAAGCGCACGGCTTTCTCTGCATCCTCAAAAAACAACTCATAAAAGTCACCCATCCTAAAAAATAGCAACATATCAGGATGCTGTGCTTTAAGCGCCAGATACTGGCGCATCATGGGCGTGTGTGTTTCTGTGTTTTTTTCTGATTTCATAGATTTATTATTTGGTGAATGCGGTTATTACTCGAATTAGCTATTTGCACGTCACTTTAGAGGAAAAAGCGATTAGCGACAGCAACACCAAGCTATTTTTTCAAACTTAATCAAACCCATTAACTTATTCAATTGCTCCTGTCTACATCTCAACACTTATTGTAATTATTTCAACACCTCTCACGTTGCATGCCATAAAAAATACCGTTAAAACAACAGGTTAAACTTGCATCATATTGGCATAGAAGCTGCATTAACTAGGTATAACTTTACCGACAAGGGAAACACAACCATGCAAGCTGAAAACTTTGATGTTTATGCGCAATTCTTACTAGACTGTAAAAAAGTAATGGGTACTCTAGATTTTGACAGGCTCGCGAATGATAGTGAATATAAAGCTGAAGTCTTTAGCCGTATCTCACTAAGCGCAGATGACAAAATATTTGAAGTCGCTAATTTAGTAAATCAAGAATTTGATGATGACGAATCACAAAGCCACTAAGCAACACATTAATTAAAAATAAAGACTACCGAAACTGCTGCCTGATATTGTCATGCAGCTGCGTACTGATCATGCTGCGTGAACGAAACTGCTGTCGAATATCAGTATGTTTTCCTGTCGATAAGCTTTGTGCACGCAGCCCAAAATGCTTACTTTTATAATGAAGCGAGAAACCACTCTTGCTTTGTGCATGTTGAGAGTGGTGTTTTTTGTGATGTTGACCATAAGGCCGATGGTAGGCCCCTCGCCTGTAAGAAGGCGCAACCCATCGAGATGATTGAATGCCGCCATAGGAATGCCCAATCACGACAGGTCTGTTTTGCTGCCCTGGCTCTACCACCCCGCAAGCGGCATACATACTGCTTTTCTTAGCCGCAATTAAACGTTTTTGGCGCCACTTAGTCCGTGAAGTTGATTCAAAATCATTTCGTGCAATGGCACATTCATTCCTAGCGGCATTTTTAACAATAATGACAGGTGCTATCGGCTTAGTAGAGACAGTCGTACGCCCTTCTGCCAAACTAATTAAACGCCAGTGTTCTTTGGTTTGAGCTAAGGACTTTGCTAATGTGAATTCACCATTAAGCACCGCACGAGACACTAACAAGTCAATATCAGCTGCCGCCACATTAGTAACAAAGTCACTATCGACTAATTTTAATTTAGCCTGCGTGACTGTTTGGGTATTTCCCACAGAGTGTTTACAAGGCATGTCTGAGTAAACAACACTTTTATGGCTAGATTGTTTAACTGAGGACGTACATTTATAAACCTCAGCATGCGCGTGACTAGTCACCACCGTCAGCATCAAAAAAGTGATGACACTCAAGAATGAATTCGTTTTCATGATTTCGCTCACTTTACATTAAAAATATTTAACGCATAAAACAAGCATTTCGCTTACTATGTAGACTACACCTTGCTGATTAACGACAACATAGGGATTATCATTAAACTGGTGTCTTCATTTTTTCCGTCAAATGTGGGGCAAGCACTTGCAGCATTTGCGCAAATATTTTGGGGTTTGCTGCAACAATATTCCCCGTTTTCAACCAGCTCTCATTCCCTTCAAAATCACCAACAATGCCGCCAGCCTCTTGCACCAGCAAACCACCTGCTGCAATATCCCAAGTCGATAAGTTCAACTCGAAAAAACCATCTGACCACCCTGCAGCCACGTAAGCCAAATCTAACGCCGCAGAACCTGGACGACGGATGCCTGTTGTCTTTTTAATCATGTCTTTGAGCATATCCATATAGGTATCTAGATACGAAAACTCACGGAATGGGAAGCCTGTTGCAATCAATGACTGCTGCAATCTCACACGGCTACCAACACGAATCCTTTTGTCGTTAACGAAGGCGCCTCGGCCTTTGGTTGCGGTAAACAARTCATTCCGCACTGGGTCGTAAATCACCGCTTGTGTCAGCACACCTTTTTGTTGCAAGGCAATAGAAACACAGTATTGAGGAAAGCTATGCAGGAAGTTAGTCGTGCCATCAAGTGGATCAATAATCCAAATATTCTCTGCGTCCTTATTGGTATCGCCCGTTTCTTCACCCAAAAAACCATGGTCAGGATAAGCATCTTTCAAGGTATCAATAATCGCTTTTTCTGCCGCTTGATCTACTTCACTAACAAAGTCGTTAAACGTTTTGGTTTGAATTTTAAGCTGGCCTAAATCGCGAGAAGCAAAATTGATAATATCGCCAGCTTGGCGTGCCGCTTTAACGGCATTGGTTAACATCGGGTGCATAGGGGGTTTTCATCAAGAACTGTTAAAATAGTATTTTAGCATTGATGCACCCCTAATAAAATTAAAGCTGTACGCATCTAGACCGATTTACAACCCTAGTCAAAAGCCCTATCAAATTGAATCCAACCGAAATATTTAGCAATATCCGCATCGTCCTTTGCCAAACARGCCACCCAGGCAACATTGGCTCAACGGCACGCGCAATGAAGACCATGGGCTTAGATCGCCTATATCTCGTTAATCCAAAACATTTTCCAGATGCACATGCCACGGCATTATCAGTGAGTGCCGCCGATGTGTTAGAAAAAGCAGTCGTTACAACAACACTAGAAGCCGCGATTGCGGATTGTAATTTTGTTTTAGGCGTCAGCGGCAAAGAGCGCTCACTCTCGCAAGAAGTCATGCATGTGCGCGAAGCAGCAATAAAAACGAAAACCATCGCAAGCGAGCAACAAGTGGCTTTGGTTTTTGGTGCTGAGACCAGCGGCTTAAGTACTGTAGAAGCAAATCGGTGCCATGTCTTGGCCACTATCCCAGCAAATCCAGAATACACATCACTTAACTTAGCGCAGGCTGTGCAAATCATGTGTTATGAGTTACGCATGGCGATTACTGATGGGAGTATTCATTATGAAGAAAAACCGGTAGAACTAGCCACGCAGGAAGCTTTAGAGCGCTACTACACACACTTACAAGAAGTCCTTACGCATATTGGCTATATCAACCCTAGAGCACCCAAAAAACTCTTTGAGCGCTTGCGTCGTTTATACGCCCGCGCACGATTAGAAAAAGAAGAGGTTAATTTATTACGTGGTGTTCTCACGCTGACAAAGAAGYCTAAGAAACACACCAAATACTAAGTTTGGTTGCTGGCTTCCGTACTTGGCTCATTGTCTGATTCTGTATTCGGTGTATTCGTTTCTATTGCCGATTGCTTAACATCCAGCGTTAGTTCTGTTTTCACGCTTTCGCCCTTGGCTTCTGCAGCAACCACTTCCACCATTGCCAATCTATTCTCACTAACACCGTTATCAAGTAATACAGCTAGTATCGCTTTCCCGCGCGCTTCGGCTAACGCCTCCAAGTCGGCTTCTGTTACTTCAATACTGGCAATAAGGCTTGTTTGTACCTTTTCGAAATGCCCATCTTCTGGCTTCTCAAATTTGGCAACCATCCTTTTGAATAAGCCTTTTTTGGTCAAGGCATCATGAAGCGTATCAATAGCATCTTGCACATCTTCATTCGTCAAGTCGACAGGCCCTGGTCGTTGTCCAACTTTCAACTTGAGACCCATTTCTTCAGCAACTTGTTGACGGTAGATTACCTCTTTGATTGCTTGCGTATCTAACTGACTGTTATAGCTGGGCACAACCCCCAAAGATAAGCCTTGTCGCTTAGCCAGCGCTTGGCTTACTTTAACTAGCTTCTCTAGCTCAGGTGGTGCAATTGCACTCTCACCCGCATCGAAAGCAATACCATCAAAATTTTCTCCGCCCCCTCCAAAAATCTTACCTAACGCGCGGAATGGTGCTGTCACAATTTTGGTCAATACATTTCTAAACGCTTTCCAAAAGATACTGCTATAACTGAATTGAGGGTCATCTAGACTGCCTGATATCGGCAAATCCAAATCAATCACACCATCGCCATCTTCTAAAATAGCAATTGCCAAATCTAACGGCAAGTCTGCAGCATCAGAGCTCTCAACTCTTTTACCTAGCTTAAGCTTGTTAATAATAAATTTATTATCACCCACTAACTGCTGCTGTTTGATTTTATATTCTAAATTAACAGACAGTTTTCCAGAATCAATATGTCGGCCTGCAAACTTACCTGAATATGGCGTCAACTTACTCATGTCTAAGTTAGTAAATGCCAGCTTAATATCTGTAAAATCAGTGGCGTTAAATGGTTGCAATGCACCTCGTACACGCGCGCTACCATATGCATCTACTTTTCCATCCATTTCCACTTGTGAAACTTTGCCTGCCGCCGTTGATAAGCCATTAATTACGCCTCCAAGCGAATGAATGTTGGTTCCAAACTGCGGCGTAAGTGAAAGGTCAGCAAATTCTAACTTTGCATTATCCACCCGGATAGAATCAATACTAACTGGGAACATCTCTACTGCAGGTTCGGATGCTACGGCAGGCTTAACTTGTGGCACTACTGACTTAGATGGCTGCGGCGCCTTTACTTGAATCAAAGAATTGCCGCTCACAACAGGTGCTATCGCCGCTTCATTCACCGTCTTGGTAGCAGGCGTGATAGCGCCTTGCGTTGAATTGCGTAAAATACGGTTAATATTCGTGCTCTTATCTTCATTGATAATAAATTTACCCGATGGCTTAACAATACTCAGCGTCGTCACGTGCAACTTATTTGGCATCAATGAAACCTTCAAACCATCACTAGCCAAACTGTCCCAACTTAAAAATGGCGCGTTATCCGCCTCTTCGACTAATGCTAATTTCTTTACATTAAATTTCCCATCAAAAGCCAATGAAAAATCTTGTTTTTGTTTTAAACGCAGCTTCCCAGAAACGTCTGCCGCCCCACTATTTAGTTTAAGCACAGCAAACTGATTAACATAAGGTGCAAAAGGCTT
>NVTX01000126.1 GCA_002401735.1 Methylophilaceae bacterium
GATTCGTTAAAGTTCAAAGATAGTAAGCGCTACAGTGATCGAATGAAAGATGCACAAAAAAAGGTTAAAGAACTGGATGCCTTAATTGTKATGCAAGGTGCAATGTTGGAAATGCCAGTTGTCGTTGCTGCGTTTGAATTTAGATTTATGGGCGGATCGATGGGCTCTGTTGTTGGTGAGCGCTTTGTGCGTGGCGTGAATGCTGCAATCGAAAATAAAACACCTTTTATTTGCGTTGCTGCTAGTGGTGGTGCGCGCATGCAAGAAGGGCTATTGTCTTTAATGCAAATGGCCAAAACGAGTGCGGCATTGACTAAGCTTGCTGAAGCTGGCTTGCCATTTGTTTCAATCCTGACTGACCCTACGATGGGTGGTGTATCTGCCAGTTTTGCCATGCTAGGCGACATTATTATTGCTGAACCAAATGCATTGATTGGATTTGCTGGACCACGAGTGATTGAGCAGACGGTACGTGAAACATTGCCAGATGGTTTTCAGCGTGCAGAATTCTTAGTGGAACATGGCGCAATTGATATTATTATTGATCGCCGAGAAATGCGTGAGAAATTAAATAATATATTATCAAACTTGATGCATGCTGTTTAACTAATCGAAATTTATTTGGCTACAGTTTGCCGTGAATGATTTAACTTCCCAACCTACGACGCTTGCACAGTGGCTAACGTATATTGAAGCATTACACCCTAAATCTATTGCAATGGGTTTGGATCGAATTCGAGCGGTTGTCAGCCGCTTAAAGCTGAATGCAGCACCGCCGATTATTAGTATCGCTGGCACGAATGGTAAGGGTTCTACTTGTGCCATGCTTGAAAGCATTTACCTTAGTGCTGGATACAACGTCGGCGCTTATGTGTCCCCACACCTGATTCGCTACAATGAACGTGTCCGTGTTAATCAACAAGAAATTTCAGATGAAGACTTATGTCATGCTTTTGCTGCCGTAGAAGCGGCGCGTGATGAAGTTGTTCTCACCTATTTTGAAATGGGGACGCTCGCTGCAATGTGGCATTTTGTGAAATCTAATTTAGATGTTGTTATTTTAGAAGTTGGCATGGGTGGCCGATTAGATGCTGTGAATGTTTTTGAGCCGACTTGCTCAATAGTGACGAGTATCGACTTGGATCACCTAGATTACTTAGGTAGCACAAGAGAAGAAATCGGGGCAGAGAAAGCCGGTATTTACCGTACTGGAATATTGGCCATTTGTGGAGATGATAACCCGCCAAGTAGTGTGTTGAATTTTGYGAATGAAGTGGGCGCGGAGTTGCGATTAATTAACCGTGACTTTAACGTGAATAAGACGTCAACTGGTTGGCAATACAGTGCGGGAACGACCGAGCTGTTACTACCACCTTTAGCGCTTCAAGGAGATTTTCAATTAAACAATGCAGCCTGTGCTATTTGTGCAGTACAAAGCCTTAACAATCAATTGCCAGTTTCGCTAGAGACTGTTGGTAGCGCACTTAAGGACGTTACACTGCTTGGTCGCTTTTATACGCTAAGCAAAACTCCTGAAGTGATTATTGATGTTGCACATAATCCCCAGGCCGCAAAATCTTTAGCACAAAACTTAGTGGATTCCCCCTGTAGTGGACGTACCTTGGGTGTTTTTGCGATGTTGGCAGATAAAGATATTGCCCATGTTGTGAGTGCGCTTTCTGCACACATTTCTATTTGGTATTTAGCTAATACGCACAATCCTCGTGGCGCAAAAGCAAAAGACTTACAGTTTCATTTGCAATCTCAAGCAGAAGCGGGCTTAACAAAATGTTTTGATAATGTTGCTTCTGCATTGCGCGCAGCCTGTATTGAAGTAGGCAAAAATGATAGAATAATCGTATTCGGTTCTTTCTACACAGTAGCCGATGCAATTGAAGTCTTAAATGTGCAAGGGGTCTAGATGCGAAAAGATCAAGTTGATCAAGGATTGAGTTTTAAAAAACGTGCACGTAGGCGCCTAGTGGGTGCTATTGCATTGGTTTTGTTAATGGTGATTATATTGCCAACGCTACTGGAAGACCGTGAAGTCAGCATGCAGCAGGAAGATGTTGAGATAGTCATGCCTAACGCTGATTTGGATGCTTCTTTTGCTTTAGAAGCTGAAACGAATCTAGGTTTTGAAGAGTCAGCCGTTCAAGCGGTGGATAATAATGAATCAAGTACTCAAAAGTCGGCAGTGAGTGAAGTTGTTGAATTGCCAAAGGTCAAAACGCTAGTAGTAAAACCTGAACCAAAAAAAGCGACTAAGGTAGAACAAAAGGAACCAGTAAAAAAACCGGATACTAAGAAAGCTGCCACTAAGAAGTCCGTTGTAAGCAATCTATTTTATGTGCAAATAGGTGTGTYTTCAGACCCTAGCAATATCAAAAAACTACAAGTTAAGATTGATGATTTAGGCTATAAGTCATTGACTGAARAAATCACTACGGATACGGGTGTGAAGACGCGTTTACGCACAGAAAGTTTTATCGGTAGAAATGAAGCAGCGATAGCGTTAGAAAATATTAAGGATGCTGGCTTAGCCGGTATGGTAGTAAACCAAAAATAAGGGTTTCATTTTAGTTGACTAGTTTTGATTATATGGTACTAGCCATCATTGGATTATCCATCGTGGTCAGTATGATGCGAGGTGCTGTAAAAGAGATGTTGGCTATCTTTGGTTGGGTGGCTGCTTTTTATGTAGCAAAAACATATTCACCACTGTTGGCACCTTTGTTGCCTCAAGATATTCCAACAGAAGCATTAAAAACGCTTGCCGCTTTTTTGATATTGCTCGTCGCGGTATTGTTGATTAATAGCTTTTTTTCTGTTGCCGTCTCTAGCCTTGTTCGTAAAATTGGGTTGGGGTGGTTGAATCGTTTTTTGGGTGTGATATTCGGGTTTGCAAAAGGGTTGTTGGTTGTATGCGTATTGGTTTTTTTAGCAGGGCTAACCAGCTTGCCCAAAGAAAAATTGTGGACAGATGCGATGTTTAGCTCGCCACTTGAAGTGTTAGTTAAATCAGCGTTGCCATGGTTGCCAGGTAGTGTAACTAAGCATGTTAAATTTGACTGATTTTGTTATTAAATAGTTTAATGTTTTAAGGGTGACATCAAAATATGTGTGGAATTTTAGGGATTGTAGGTAAAAATCCAGTTAATCAGTTGTTGTATGACGGTTTGTTGGTGTTGCAGCATCGTGGCCAAGATGCTGCAGGTATTGTGACTTGTGAAGGCAATACTTTTTTCATGCATAAAAGTAATGGACTGGTTAAAGATGTTTTCCAAACGCGTCATATGCGCAGCATGATTGGTAATGCTGGGATTGCACACGTGCGTTACCCAACGGCTGGGTCATCTAGTGCGGCAGAAGCGCAGCCATTTTACGTGAACTCTCCGTTTGGTATTGTGCTTGCACATAATGGTAATTTGACCAATTCTGAGCAATTGAAGGGGGAGATGTTCCGCCAAGATTTGCGCCATATTAATACCACCTCTGATTCTGAAGTGCTGCTCAATGTGTTGGCACATGAGATAGAAAAAACATCTAAAAGCTCGGTGTTAAATACGGATATGGCTTTTGATGCTGTTAAGGCTGTGCACCGACGTTGTAAAGGTGCTTATGCAGTTGTCGCCATGATTGCCGATTTTGGTTTGCTCGCATTCCGTGACCCACATGGAATCAGGCCCCTCGTAATCGGAAAATTGGAAGGCGAAAAAGGAACAGAGTACATTGTTGCGTCAGAAAGTGTTGCATTGGATGTGCTTGGGTTCACTTTGATGCGTGATGTAGCCCCCGGTGAAGCGGTATTCATTGATATGGACGGCAATCTCTTTAGTCGGCAATGTGCTGAAAAAACGCAACTAACACCATGTATTTTTGAGTATGTCTATTTAGCGAGACCAGACTCGATGATTGATGGCGTCTCTGTCTACCAAACGCGTTTAGATATGGGCGCTAGTTTAGCTGAGAAAATCAAACGAGAGTGGGGGCATTTGGATATCGATGTGGTTATCCCTATTCCAGACACAAGCAGACCAAGTGCATTACAGGTTGGNNCWTYSCWWWRRRMTTGGACTMYMSWKWARSMKWWAWYANRRRANTYKCYAKRKTGGTSGNTASGTTKAKYWTGYCWRGRYWRGCRCYKMRTAAAAAGTCGGTACGTCAGAAACTGAACCCAATTGGTGTTGAATTTAAAGGTAAAAACGTTTTATTAATCGATGACTCTATTGTTAGAGGGACTACTTCAAAACAAATCGTACAAATGGCACGAGATGCCGGCGCTAAAAAGGTCTATTTTGCCTCTGCAGCGCCACCAGTACGCTTTCCTAACGTATATGGTATTGACATGCCAAGCCGTGATGAATTGTTGGCCACAGACCGTACAGATGAAGAAATATGCCAAGAAATTGGCGCTGATGCTTTGATTTATCAAGATCTAGAAGCGTTAGAAGCGAGTGTATTGGCACTAAACCCCAACATTAAGGAGTTTGATTCAAGTTGCTTTGATGGGAACTATGTCACGGGCGATGTTGACGCGGCTTATTTGGACCGGATTGAAGCATTGCGCGGCGACCTAACCCAAATGAAAAGGCCACCGAATTCTATTACCCAAATGGATTTGAATTTGGTTGGTGCTGACGATGATGAAGCGATAGAGCAAGTTTCTTAAGATTGCGAAATGGTGATTCAGTTTCTTTTGCAATGTAATAACATGCCAAGCGACCCGTAAGCGCTATTGAGCTAGCGAAGTTAGTTCATTAGAATAGCGCAACAATAATTAACTAGAGTAAAGTATATGAAAGACATCCCATTTAATAAACCCTATCTTACCGGTAAAGAGATTGACTACATTAAGCGATCTCACGAAGTGGGGAACTTATCTGGAGATGGTCATTTTACTGTCCAATCTAGTCTTTGGTTGGAAAATAATACCGGTTGTAAGAAAGCGCTTTTAACGCACTCCTGTACGGGGGCTTTGGAAATGGCCGCGATTTTAGCCAATATAAAGCCTGGCGATGAAGTGATTATGCCGTCATATACATTTGTCTCTACCGCAAATGCATTTGTTTTGCGTGGTGCAATTCCTGTATTTGTTGATATACGGCCTGATACACTCAATATTAATGAAAAATTAATAGAGGCCGCGATTACGTCGCGCACCAAAGCAATTGCCCCAGTCCATTATGCAGGTGTTGGGTGTGAGATGGATGAGATTATGCGCATTGCTAAAAAGCATAACTTGCTTGTGATCGAGGATGCAGCTCAGGGCATCATGTCGAGCTACAAGGGTAAGGCGTTAGGGTCTATTGGTCATCTTGGTACGTTTTCTTTTCATGAAACTAAAAATATCATTTCAGGCGAAGGTGGGGCATTACTCATTAACGATGATAGTTTTGTGGATAGGGCGGAAATTMTTCGAGAAAAAGGGACTAACCGCAGTCAGTTTTACCA
Organism: Methylophilaceae bacterium; assembly: GCA_002401735.1. Classification (GTDB taxonomy): domain Bacteria; phylum Pseudomonadota; class Gammaproteobacteria; order Burkholderiales; family Methylophilaceae. Next base: position 5,455 of record NVTX01000126.1, read on the forward strand.
TGGGAAAGTCGACAAATATACATGGCATGACCTAGGGTCATCTTATTTGCCCGGCGAAGATACAGCTGCATTTTTATTGGCGCAATTAGAGAACGCGCAAGAGATAACGGATGCACGGTTAGCCATATGG
>NVTX01000127.1 GCA_002401735.1 Methylophilaceae bacterium
GGATTTAAGAAGGTTTCTCATAATATAGCGGCGATAAAGGTCTCACGAGTTGAAAAGAAAGCTTTTTCACAACCTGTAGACGGATTTTATTTGGATGATGGGCAGGAAAACCTCAGCTACTCAAATGAGTTTCCAGGTTTGCTGATTGATAATGATGCCAACCTTACCCCTAAAGTATTGATTCCTAGGGAAAGCTTTAAAAGAGGAGCACTTTACAATCTGAATATAGATGGGGATCGCTACTCCATTACTGCTGGCAAAGTGCTTAATAAACAACGTGGCTGGATATTGTTTGAGGCGCTCGTTTAAATTGTAGTCGGTAATGGAATTGTTCAGATTTTGGTATTGAGTATGGATCAATAGCATGGCACATCTGTTTTTAGATGCAGCATCAAGGACGTGCTTGTTTTGTTATGGCGACATGATAGATGTCAATAATATAGAAAGTGATAACGGTATGTTAAGTAAAGTAATACATAAAGTTCAACAGGTTATCAGCCCTCAAGGTTTTCAGGAGACCGTTGATTGGGATAAGACGAAGTCTGGGGTAACAGAGGTTGATATGCTGGTCGAAGCTAAAGAACAGTTGGCTGAAATTTGCTTAATTAAGTCTCATGATTTAATTAACAAGATCCAATTAGTACTGAATTTGGATGAGAAAGCCTATCGCAAGGCGCAAACATTAACACATGATTATTTAATGTCATTAGCCAGTAATGCAGATTTGAAAAAAGARGTTGAAGTGGTTGTATATGAGTATCTTAGACAGTTATATGCGACCTATACCCAGCTTATTGTTGAATATCAGCATGAAAACAAAGCGCTTTTAAATACAGAAAAACTTAACCTGCTTTTAGCACGCTATTTAAATGCCGCATTTATGATGGCGAAATGGCGTTATTTTGTTGATCAATCCGCACCTTTAGGTATGTGGAAAAATATTCACAAAGTTATCAGAGTTGCGGAAGAATTAAACTCGCTGAATAAAGATTTATTTTTGTATGATTTTCAGCATAAAGAAACAAGCCTTGCTGCTATATTAAAGCGTGGGTTCATGCTGGATACCTTGCAAAAAGGAAGCTATACCCAGTTCCAAATCGAGTTGACAGATCGTGTGTTAAAAACGTGGTCAACTAATCCACAAATATCAAAACAATATACAAAACAAAATGAATATCAGTTTTTTATTCACTTAAATGGTGACAACAGACCTGAACGGTTGCGTAGCGCGAAACAGCACTCAGACTTTCGTTATTGGAAGACAATACGCATTGTTGATTTGATAGAAGCTTATTTGTGTGCTGCAGATATGCGTAAGCCTCTAGATCAATTTAATTTAGTCATGATGACTAAAACGGAAGATGTTGTTGGGCTATTTAAAAAGCTGCGGATAGATTGGTGTGTAAAAGGTTATAAACGCCAACGCAGGAATGAAGAGAGAACTACTAAACTTAATATATTAAATGTGAGTCATGGCGTTGATGAAATTAGTGCTCGTGTTCGATATTTGCAATTGAGACCAAGTGCTACGGATTTAGTATTTGACGGGACAAGTTTGGAACTGGCTTCAGATATGCCTAATATAGAAGTGCAAATGTCGAGTATACCGTCAAGTCAGTATGGGCGTGAAAATTGGACGATGCTGGAAGAGAGTGCCAGCGGATTTTCTGTAGAGCTGGGTAAAGACATTAGTTTTTGGGTCAAATCAGGGGCTTTGATTGGGTATTCCACATTGGAAAATAAGAACGTCATTGCGTTAGCTGAGATTAAGACCGTTAGAAAAAGAACAAATGGTACTTATCGAATTGGGCTTTTGAAAGTAACTAATAACGCGATTGCGCTTAAAGTAAACCGCGTACAAAAGAGGACGCCATTTGATGTGGTGGCCGACTATCAAGTCAATGACGGGGAAGGTGGCTTAGCTTTTTCTGATGTGTTTGTAGGATTGTTAGTTGATAATGACATCATTGAAAGGCCTAGGCTAATCGTGCCGCGGCATCAATATAAGCGTGCTAGCCGTTATAGAATCAATATAAATGGTGAGGATCATGTCGTGTTAGCTGGGGAAGTGATTAACAGTCACCGCGGATGGATTTGTTTTGAAGTGATTGTTTAATTTTTTACTGATTTTTTTAAAACGGTTGAAATCTTAGCGGCATATGCTGTTAAGATTTCGCAATGTCATTTTTCCAAAATATTTTCTTGAAAACTGGTTTGCCCTACGAGCTCTTTGTCGGCTTTCGTTATACGCGCGCAAAGCGTAAAAACCATTTTATTTCTTTCATCTCACTGACCAGTATGGTGGGGATTGCACTTGGTGTTGCCGCGCTGATTATCGTGCTGTCTGTGATGAATGGTTTTCAAGCAGAGCTGCGTAGTAGAATCTTGGGTGTTGCCTCCCATATCGAAATTACAGAGAACGGCAATCAATTAAGCCAATGGCAGGTGTTAGCAAGCCAAGTCGGCGCGCAACCTAATGTACAGGCTAGTGCGCCTTATGTGATGGCACAAGGCATGTTGAGTAACGGCCAAGCTGTACAAGGTGCATTAATCCGAGGTGTATTGCCTAGTGAAGAAGATAAAGTTGCTGATCTCGGTAAAAATATGAAAACTGGGCAGCTTTCTGATCTTCGTGCAGGTGAGTTTAATATCATTTTAGGGGCTGATTTAGCCTACGCATTAGGTGTCACTGTGGGTGAGAAAGTGGTGCTGATGGCACCACAAGGTCAATTCACACCTACTGGGGTAGTGCCTAGAATTAAACAGTTTAAAGTAGCAGGTTTGTTTCAGATTGGCATGTATGAATATGATGCGGGCTTAGCGTTAATCCATATTAAAGATGCAGCAAAACTATATCGCATGGGTGACAAAGTTTCGGGCTTGCGGCTGAAGATAGACAACTTGTTTGATGCGCCCACCATGACAGCAGAGCTCGGCAGGCAGCTTGCCCCACAAGGTGCGTATTACATTACCGACTGGACACAACAGCATGCTAATTTCTTTAAAGCCATACAGCTAGAGAAAAAGGTCATGTTTATTATCCTAACCTTAATTGTGGCAGTGGCCGCGTTTAATATTGTTTCAACCTTGGTGATGGCGGTTACCGACAAGCGTGCTGATATCGCCATTATGCGGACATTAGGCGCGAGTCCTCGTAGCATTATGAAAATCTTCATTATCCAAGGGGCATTAATTGGTATTGTGGGTACTTTCTTTGGCGCCATGTTGGGGACAGTCATTGCGTTAAATATTGATGTCATCGTGCCATTCATTGAGAACTTATTTCATGTGCAATTTCTGGCAAAAGACGTGTACTACATTAGTGACCTGCCTTCTAAACTGGAATGGGGTGATGCCATGACAATCATCATTACGTCTCTTGTGTTGAGCCTAGTTGCAACTTTATATCCTAGTTATAAAGCTTCTAAAATTAATCCAGCGGAGGCTTTGCGTTATGAGTAGTATTGTTCGTTGTGTTGGCTTAAATAAAACCTACGCAGGTTTAGATGTTGCTGTGTTGAATGGTATTGATTTAAACGTTAGCAAGGGTGAGCAAATTGCCATTGTTGGTGCCTCTGGTTCTGGTAAAAGCACGTTGCTACATCTGCTAGGTGGTTTGGATACGCCAAGTAGTGGAGAAGTGGAGCTACTTGGTCACAATCTCAATAATTTGTCTGAAACAAGAAAAGGGCAGATTCGGAATGACTCACTTGGCTTTGTGTATCAATTCCATCATCTGCTACCTGAATTCACCGCCATAGAAAATGTTGCAATGCCGCTGTTTATTAGGCGCATGCCACGCGAGCAAGCGTTGGCAACAGCTAAAACCATACTGGATAAAGTCGGACTAGCACATCGCTTGGAACACATGCCGGGTGAACTCTCTGGTGGAGAACGTCAACGTGCTGCATTGGCACGTGCGCTGGTGACAGAGCCTGCTTGTATTTTAGCGGATGAGCCGACTGGTAATTTGGACCGTGTAACGGCTAATCAAGTGTTTGAGCTGCTAATTGAAATTAACGCTGTGCTAAAAACCAGCCTAATTGTGGTGACGCATGACTTGACCTTAGCCAGCAAAATGCAAAGGCAGTATAAGCTGGAAGATGGTAAGTTGGTCGCCTTCTCTTAGCTGAATTGACAGTTTGATAACAGGGGTGACTAAGTGTGCCACCCCTTTTGAACTATCTAGGTATCAGTAATTAGGTATTAAGTACTTAGGTGAAATGTATGCTAACCAAGAAGATTACGGTGATTGCCATGGCAATCGCAAACCACTCCATTGGTATCCAAAAGAACGTGTGCTTGTTTTTAAAAACAACTTCTTCATTTGTTTCCGGGTCGATTAATATTTTGCCTGGGGCACCATTCAGCTTTTTACCCAAAAACCACAATGTAATCGCAGAAAGCATTAATGCGGTTTCAATGCTATAAGTCATGTGATGCATATCGGCAGTTGCGCCGATTACCCCTAAAAAAATAATGGGAATCAACATTACTAAGAATCCCAATCCTTGCCAAACAATCATACACTCCCCCTTTTTTGAGCAACATAAAAGGCGATGCTGCTAACGCCTAAGAACGAAAAATATTTTTTATATWGATTGTAAATCATAGTGTTTTTTTGTACTGCTGTATAGTGTCTGCAATCGTAATAATATCCACTAGATTATACAGTGGATACATTTTGTAGATGCCTAATGCTTTTAACTTATGTTGCTTTAATTAAATGATTTCAATTGCCTTAGGGTTTGTATTTGGTGCATGGTTGTTGCAGCAGCAAAAGGGTTTGCCTGCCTTTTCTTGGTTGCCCGTTATTGCCATTATTATTTTTTTAGTTATTTTACTTTCTGTTCTTTTATTTAAAAGCTTCAAACGGCTGCCATTTTTTCGTTTAGCAGGTTTTTTCATTGTGGCAGCGGTGTTTGGTTTTACCTATGCCGCTATATTTGCCACGGTACGATTAAGTGACGAGCTGCCTAAAGCGTGGGAACAGAAAAATATTGAAGTGGTCGGTGTGGTGGCAAGCTTGCCCGAAGTCACAGCGTATGGCGAGCGTTTTTATTTCAATATAGAACAAATTGTTACCCTAGAGGCAAGTGTCCCTAAGCATATTGTGCTTAGTTTTTATCAAGGGAACACTTGGCATCAGTCAATAGATCAAGTTGATCCATCGCGCTTACTTAGGCCTGCAAAATTTAAAGCAGGGCAGCGTTGGCAACTTACCGTCAGGTTAAAGCGTCCGCATACTACTTACAACCCACATGGCTATGATTTTGAAGCATGGGCGCTTGCGAACAATATTCGTGCAATGGGTTCGATACGCAGCAAAAGTGGCATGCGAAAAATTTCAGATTTTGTTTGGCGTCCGAGCTATATCATAGCGTACTGTCGCGAGAAAATTGGTAATCGCATCACGCAGGTAATCGGTGATAAACCTTATGCTGGTGTGATTCGCGCATTAGTCGTTGGTGATGATAGCCAAATTAGTAAGCGCGATTGGAATGTGTACTTACGCACAGGGACGAATC
>NVTX01000128.1 GCA_002401735.1 Methylophilaceae bacterium
TAACCAACCATGGCTTTAATTTGATAGGCTTGAGTTGATTTTGGCAAGGTTATATAGGCGATTTTATGACCTATTTTGGGAATTAAAATATCGACATCCGCTTTCCAATGGGGGTGGCTGAAATCATGAATTCTAACCCCCATCATATTGTGAATATTGGCGTCACTGGATATAACTTGCGTTACCATTTCAGCATGTTCTGCTTCTTGACCCGCAGCAGCACCATCTTCACAGTCGCAAGTAATGTCGAATACAGGCCCCAGTTTCTGCTGCATCTCGAGCGCTTTTAGCATTAATTTTTCGCTGCCTGCAAAATGTTCACAGGTAGGGATGAGTGGGAACGAATTTTCACCGCTAAATAAAGCTTCATTTGGATGTGTTGCCATTATTATCTTCCTTTGCGTGGCATTGCCACTGTGTAATCAAGGTCTAGCACGACATTTGGGTGGTAGCCTTCGTCAGTTTTAATCGTTTTAATTTCGCTAGGCTGCATATTTTTAATGCCAATCATACGTAACCTTAATGCGCCCAAATCTTTATGTTTTTCAAGTGGCCACGCGTCTAACACTTCGGTAAAGGTATATATAGTGTCGCCAGCAAAGCTGGGGTTGGCATGGCTGCCCGCGTTAATCGCTAAAATATTTAACGCATTCTCTAAGCCGTCATAACTTAATGCGCGGCATATAGAAATAACAACACCACCATAAACAAGGCGCTTGCCCATAGGGGACTGCTGCATGTGATGTGCATCAAAATGTAATCGTGCGTTGTTTTGGTAAAGCCGCGTGGCTAACGTATGGTCACTTTCATTAATCGTCATGCCAGCAGGGTGGTCAATACGCTCACCTTTTTGATAGCTTTCCCAAAAGTGTTCGCTACCTGTTGCGGTACTGATTTCATCATGCGCGATAAAATAATCCGGCACTGTTAACTGGTCAGCGGCAACATGGTTTGGCAGCGTCGGAATGGTTGTTTCTGGGGCTGGTGCCGATGTATCTTTTTTGTGCACCATTACCCAGCGAACCCAGCTTAAGACGGGTTCGTTCGATTGGTTTACTGCGGTTGAACGTACCCAAACAATACCGTTTTTGCCGTTAGCATTTTGTTTTAGCCCAATGACTTGGCTGGACGTGGTGAGTGTGTCACCGATAAATGTTGGCTGTATAAAGCGGACATCGGCATAACCTAAGTTTGCAATGGCATTGACGGAGATGTCAGGCACCGTTTTGCCGAACGCAATATGAAAAGCAAGCAAGTCGTCCACGGGCATTTTCTGATAACCCAAACTCTGCGCAAACGTTTCACTACAATGCCGCGGATTTCGCTCTCCTGTTAACGCAATATAAAGTGCGCAATCTCCAGTAGATATTGTACGAGGGGAGGCGTGTTGAATGACTTCGTCTAMGACGAAGTCTTCAAAAAATMGRCCGCTGCTAATTTTGGATGTATTGTTCATTAAATAAACTCTTCTTCCAATTCTTCAATCATTTCACTAAGTTTAATGGTGCGTTCTGCTGCCGCCACCGTATGGTTTTCAACCAATTTGTCGTTAACGATAACAGTCCCTTTGCCAGATGCTTGTGCTTCTTTTAGTGCTTTAATCACTTCRCGTGCATTGGCTACTTCAGWYGCTTTTGGTGTGTAAGCATCATTGCTATAGGCTATTTGTGCTGGGTGGATCAGTGATTTTCCGTCAAAGCCCATGTCACGACCTAGTCTGCAGGCAAATTCATAAGCATGCATATTTTTTAGATCGCTAGCGATGCCATCAACGACACACCTGTTGTAGGCTCTAGCTGCGAGCACAACTAAGGCAAGTGACGTTAAAATTGCAGTRCGTTCAGGGGTGTAGCGGGCATGTAGCTGAGAAATYAAATCGGACGTTGCGATAACAATGCAATTAATGCGATCCGAAGCAGARGCGATTTCTTTTGCATTTAAAACAGCTAGCGGACTTTCTATCATCACCATGATCGGCATATGGCTACCACCCGCATCGTCTAATGCTTTTTGCGCGGCTAATACGTCATCCCGCGWTTCTATATTAGGGAATAGGATGGCGTCAGCCCCGATATTGGCCACAGCCTTAATATCATCATGTCCCCAAATGGAGTTCAAATCATTCACTCTAACAATGACTTCGCGTTGGCCGTAGCCCCCTTCTTTAACGGCCGCGACAATGTTTGTACGCGACTGGATTTTGGCATCCACTAATATAGGGTCGCCCAAATCTAAGATAACGGCATCTGCTGCTAACGTGCGTGCACGGTCAAGATAATGTGTATTGCACCCTGGTACATACAGCATTGATCGTCTAGGTCTTAAATGTCCATCCATAATATTACCGATTTAAATATGAGTACATGGTGATTATATATAGCTTGTTATTTGCGTGTCAACATATATCTTATGTCTTATATAAGATATAAAATATATGGACAAGGATTATTGTTGTGTGATATAACTTAAGCCTTAAGTGAAATAGCAGCGCATGGAAAGGTATGTGTGCAATATTTCTTAGATAGTTTTTTAGAATTTTTAGGTTTTTCTTATGAAGAAACAGTTAAGTGCGCCGAGTTATCGGCCGCTTTATGACCAGATTAAAGTCTTAATTACCCAAAGCTTGATTGGTGGGGAATGGCACCCGGGCGATATAATYCCGAGTGAAGTGGAGCTTGCTGCACGCTATAAAGTGAGTCAAGGAACCGTTAGGAAGGCGATTGATAGTTTAGCCACTGAAAACATTTTGATCCGCCGTCAAGGTAAAGGCACTTTCGTGGCTACGCACAAGGAAGATGATGTTAAGTTGCGCTTTTTGCGCTTAACGGCAGAAACAGGCCAAAAAGAATTATTAAATAACGAGTTTATCTCCTGTACTAAATCTAAAGCCGGTGCGTATATCGCWRWRWTRKYAGNWMATYAAANNNKCGNKTKSKWYCRYTRTTRAWSWKWAKCNGRMTSWTARCGKTNNCWMKGGWANSYSGCTNNKTCATGATCAYATTATTGTGCCGGCAACTGCTTTTAAAGGGCTAAATAGCGCTAAAGTGGATGAGAGTAGTGGYTCTATGTATAGCATGTATGAATCGCAGTTTGGTGTGCGGATGGTGCGTGCAGAGGAGCGCTTAAAAGCGGTGGAGGCAAAAGCCGATGTAGCGAAAGCATTAGGTCTGAAAGAGGGCTACCCTTTGTTAAGTATTGAGCGAGTGTCATTTACCTATGGTGATAAGCCGATGGAATGGCGTTTAGGCCTCTGCTTAACGGATGATCATCATTACATGAGTGAGCTTGAGTAATACTTAGTAGTTAGATAAAGTGTTCTTAGTTTATTTTTTTATATTGACCAGAAGTTAGGCGTTTGTAAAWACGAGATAGGTTGGAATAAAATTGACTGATTTAAAAAAACAAGCGTTRGATTATCACCAGTTTCCTAAGCCAGGAAAGTTAAGTGTTGAGTCGTCAAAACCATGTGCGACGCAAGATGATCTGTCCTTAGCTTATACGCCGGGCGTAGCTGTGCCTGTCATCGAGATTAGAGATAATCCAGAAAACGCATATAAATACACCAATAAAGGCAATTTAGTTGCCGTTATCACGGATGGCACTGCTGTTTTAGGCTTGGGTAATACGGGCGCGTTAGCCAGTAAGCCGGTAATGGAAGGCAAGGCTGTCTTATTTAAGCGCTTTGCTGATATTGATGTATTTGACATAGAAGTGAACGCAGCCACGCCAGATGAATTTATACAAACGGTCGTTAATATTGCGCCTACTTTTGGTGGGATTAATTTAGAAGATATTGCAGCCCCGCATTGTTTTTATATCGAAAAAACGCTTAAAGAACGTCTAGATATCCCTGTATTTCATGATGACCAACATGGCACGGCAGTCATTGTCGCGGCAGCGTTATTAAATGCACTAAAGCTTCAAGAGAAAACAATCGATAACGTTCGTATTGTGTTCTTAGGTGCTGGTGCTGCAGGCTGCTCTTGCGCAAAGCTATTGAAGCTAATGGGTGCGRAAAATATCACCATGGTTGATAGAAAAGGCATCATCGATACGAATCGTAAAGACTTACACKMTAACAATAGAGATTTGGCTATTCAGCCTAGCAGCAATAAAACGTTAGGTGATGCGATGCAGGATGCCGATGTGTTTATTGGGGTTTCTGCGAAAAATGCTTTAGATGCAAACCTAATCAAAGGCATGGCAAGTAAACCAGTTATTTTTGCGTTGGCGAATCCCGATCCTGAAGTGCTGCCTAGTGTTGCGCATGCGATTCGTGATGACATCATTATGGCGACAGGGCGCAGTGATTATCCCAACCAGGTAAATAATGCCTTGTGCTTTCCTTATTTATTCCGCGGCGCTTTGGATGCAAAAGCAACGGAAATAACAGAAGAAATGAAAATTGCGGCGGCACAAGCATTGAGTGCACTAACGCATGAGCCYGTGCCCAAATCTGTATTAGAGGCCTATAACTTAACCGAGTTGTCATTTGGCCCTGATTATATTATCCCAAAACCATTCGACCAAAGATTGTTRGAAAAGGTATCTAGCGCCGTTAAAGCTGCAGCATTAAAAGGAAGGTAAATAATGAAAAATAATAGACCTAAAAACCTTAACTTATTCACCATCAGTCTATCCGTTAACGCACTGGTGTCTATTTTGCACCGCGTCAGCGGGGTGGGGCTGTTTATTTTGTTGCCACTGCTTTTGGTGGGCATGCAGGTTTCATTTGCAAGTGAGGCTGACTTTTTGCGTGTATTAGCTGTTTTAGACCACTGGATGATTAAGGTAGTGTTAATTGGTTTTTCTTGGGCATTCTTTCATCATTTTTATGCTGGGTTAAGGCACTTGGCACAAGATGTACATTGGATGCATGGCTTGAATCAAGCGCGTACTTCTAGTCGTGTATTGATGGGTTTAGTGCTTATTTCAGTTTTATATTTCGCATTTCTAATTTGGTGAATACGATATGTTTATTGACTTATTAACAGAGCGATATCCAGGCATGCGGTTTTGGCTGATGCAAAGATTCACAGCATTATTCATGGCCATTTATATTCCGTTATTCATTATCTACTTTTTGATCATAAAGCCAGTTGGTTATGAAGGCTGGGTGGCATTTAATTCACCTTGGTGGTGGCGTGTCTTAAGTTGGTTGTTCTTTTTTAGCCTATGTTTGCATGCGTGGGTGGGGGTGAAGGATGTGCTCAGAGATTATGTATTTAATCAAAAACTACGTGGCTATTTGCAAGTGCTAGTTGATTTAATGTTGTTGGCTTGTCTAGGTTGGTCAATTTTTATTATTTGGAGACTATAGATGGCATTAGAAAAGCATCAATATGATGCCGTGATTGTCGGCGGCGGCGGGGCTGGTTTGCGTGCGGCGCTCCAGTTGGCTGATTCAGGTGTAAAGGTCGCTGTGTTGTCAAAAGTATTTCCGACACGGTCACATACGGTGGCGGCTCAAGGTGGTATCGCCGCGGCATTAGGCAATGTGTCCGA
>NVTX01000129.1 GCA_002401735.1 Methylophilaceae bacterium
ATGATGGCATCTTCGCGACCAACATCAGCTGGATAATAACTATCGCGAACACCCACTTCATTAAACCCCATGTTTTGCGCAGTCAGGTTTGGTGAGGAGGCAATCACTAACGCATGTTGAATACGTTCAGGGTAAGCAATGCTCCATTGCAATGCTTGCATGCCACCAAGACTACCGCCCACAACGGCGGCAAATTGTTTAACCCCTAAATAATCAGCCAGCATGGCTTGTGAGTTAACCCAGTCTTCTACGGTAACAATCGGGAAGGTAGCGCCATACGGCTTACCCGTTGCTTGATTAATGCTAGATGGCCCGCTTGAACCATGACAACCACCTAAATTATTTAAACCAATGACAAAAAATTTATTGGTGTCTAACGGCTTTCCTGGCCCGATTAAATTATCCCACCAGCCTGGATGTTTATCCTCTGAGGAGTGTTTTCCGGCAACGTGATGGGTGCCAGACAACGCATGGCAAATTAACACCGCATTGGATTTGTCTGCATTTAGCTCGCCATAAGTTTCATAAATTAAGTCAAATTCAGGCAATATGTCACCACTTTTCAGGGTGAGGACTTCGTTAAAGTGTGCAGTTTGCGGGGTGACAACCCCAATAGAATTAATTTCTGACATGTGCTTATTATACTATGTGGATATTCAAAAAATTTTATCGATTAGTCGGGAGGATGCTATTGGTAGCATAATAATTTATTTTAACTGGCCTATCGTTACGCGCTGAATACCAGCTAAATCCAAAATAGACTCAACTTCTACGAAGCCGGATTGTTTTAATAAGTCACTAACTACGTTTGCTTGATTATAACCATGCTCAAGCATTAACCACCCTTTTGGGTTGAGGTGTGCTGGTGCATGTTGAATGATTTGTCGGATAGCATCTAAACCATCATCACCAGAAGCCAGTGCTGAACGTGGTTCAAAGCGTAAGTCACCTTGGCTTAAATGGACGTCTTCTCGTTCAATGTAAGGCGGGTTGCTGACAATGACATCAAAGCGATTTTTTTCTAAAGCACTAAACCAATCGCTCAATATAAATTGCACGTTAGAGATGCTTAAATGTTGACTATTCTGTTGCGCAATATTTAATGCAGGCTTGGAAGCATCCACTGCGATAACCGCTGCATTTTCTCTATATTTAGCAATCGCTAATGCAATGGCGCCTGTCCCTGTCCCCAAATCGAGAACGGTGCTCACGGTTGCTTGCGGAATATGCGCCAATGCCGCTTCCACTAAGGTTTCTGTATCTGGTCGAGGAATTAATGTATCTGGCGTAACTTTAAATGGTAGCCCATAAAATTCACGTTCGCCTAAAATGTAAGCAATTGGTTCACCTGCAATGCGCCGTTGTATCAACGCCTCAAATGCTGTGTGTGCTTTAGCCTCTATTTCATCATGGGCGTGTGCAATTAACCATGCATGGTTGACTTGCAAAACATGCTGCAGGAGTAATTGTGCTTCTAGCTTTTCTTCAYYATTGTTAATTGCTTTTTTGAAAGAGGAATGTGCCTCATGCAACGCGGCATGCATCTCCATTATTAATTATCTTCACCCAMGGTTGCTAGCAAGTCTGCCTGATGCTCAGCAGCTAAAGGRACAATTAACTCATCTAGGTCGCCCTCGGTAATGGCRCTAATTTTATAGAGCGTTAAGTTAATRCGATGATCCGTAATGCGGCCTTGTGGRTAATTGTARGTRCGGATACGTTGAGAACGGTCGCCTGACCCAATRAGRTTACGACGTTCACTGGCAATTTCWCTATTTTGCTTATCGACTTGTTGGGCTTTGATGCGTGCGGCGAGTATCATCATGGCTTTGGCTTTGTTRGCATGCTGACTTCGGCCATCTTGGCATTCCACGACAAGGCCAGTCGGTGCATGRGTAATRCGCACTGCAGAATCKGTTTTGTTAATRTGTTGACCACCTGCACCAGAGGCGCGGAAGGTATCAAGACGGATGTCAGCAGGATTAATTGTTACRTYTTCCACTTCATCTGCCTCTGGCAAAATAGCGACAGTRCATGCGCTGGTATGAATRCGGCCTTGCGTTTCGGTATCMGGCACRCGTTGAACACGGTGGCCGCCACTTTCGAATTTAAGTTTTGAATAAGCACCTTGRCCTTCAATTCTGGCGATAATTTCTTTGTATCCGCCTACRTCACCTTCRTTGGAAGACAAAACTTCCAGCTTCCAGCGTTGCTTCTCAACATAGCGGCTGTACATACGGAATAAGTCTCCTGCGAACAAGCCAGATTCATCGCCACCAGTCCCTGCACGAATTTCTAAGATAACGTTTTTGTCATCATTYGGGTCTTTAGGRATGAGTAGTTTTTGTAGTGCYAACTCAATTTCTTCTAAACGTTTTTTCCCGATGTTGATTTCATCTTGCGCAAAYGCTTTCATTTCAGGATCRCTAAGCATGTCATGYGCTTCTTTGATATCCGCTTCTGTTTGGATATAGSWATGRTATTGCTCAACAATCGGCGTGATTTCAGCATGTTCACGCGTRATTTTTAARTAGTTATCCATGTYRTCAGTAATGCCTTCTGTCGACATTAAACGGCTGAGTTCATCTAGACGTTCGCTCAAGCTAGAGAGTTTTTGTAATATGCTAGGTTTCATTGATGCTTTTAAGTTTCGTTGGTCGCTANTGGGTTAATTTTTAATTTGATAAATATGGCGGAGTAAYTGTTCTAARCGAACATGTTCATCRCCATGACTTTGGTTKAGTGCATGACTAGGCGCATGTAAAAGCTTTTTGGTAATRGCTACGCTTAGCATTTCTAGTGCTTTTTCAGGGTTCTCACCTTTTTGGATTAGTTTTAACGCTTTTTTTAGTTCGGCAGCACGCATGGTCTCGGCTTGGTCTCGGAGYGCYTTRATTGTWGGCACTGAGTTRCGYTTTTGTAGCCAATGCATGAAGTTYTCTACCCGCGTAGCGACAATCATTTCAGCRGTCACTGCCGCTTCTTGGCGGTTTTCAATACCRTCTGTGACCACTTGTGCTAAGTCATCTACCGTGTATARAAATAYATCATCAAGYTGCGCGACTTCTGGCTCAATATCACGAGGTACCGCTAAATCGACCATRAAAATRGGRCGGTGACGGCGTGCCTTAATGGCGCGCTCCACCATGCCTAATCCYACAATCGGTAATTGGCTAGCCGTGCTGGTAATCACAATATCAAACTCGGCAAAACGCTCAGGTAAATCATTGAGTARAATCGCCTCGGCACTTATTTTATCRGCCAAKTCTTTRCCGCGYTCTAACGTGCGATTAGCRACGGTCATGCTTTTGGGGTTTTGAACTGAAAAATGATTCGCGCAGAGYGCAATCATTTCCCCTGCGCCAATAAATAGCACTTTTTGTTCAGAAAGATYACCAAAAAGTCGTTGYGCTAATTTAACGGCGGCSGCRGCCATTGAAATTGAACTGCCACCGATGTCTGTGTTTGTGCGGACTTCTTTAGCCACTTCAAACGTRCGTTGAAATAGCTTATGTAAATTAGTGCCTAAGGTACCAGCTTCTTGCGCAAGTTTTACTGACTGCTTGAATTGCCCTAGAATTTGTGCTTCACCAAGCACCATGCTGTCCAAGCCAGAGGCAACTCTAAACGCATGCTTGACGGCTTCTTGGTTTGTTAGGGTGTACGTGTAGGGCTGGATATGGTTCACATCCAATTTGGATAGTTCGCCAACCAGTCAATCACAGGGGCGGCATCAGGAGACTGCACGTAAATTTCAGTACGGTTGCAAGTCGATAAAATAGCTGCTTCGGCGGCATCTTTCATGGTTAAATCACACAATGCTTCACGCATATTTTCCATCGCAAACGCGACGTTCTCGCGAATTTCRATGGGGGCGGTGGTGTGATTAAGRCCTATCGTATACAGCTGCATTTCGCTATTTTACCAAGTCATTGATGTTGTTGGAAAATAAACTAACGCATASAATGAYATTTAGTTCACNAAAACAAACAGCAAAGCGCTTATCCAAATGCAGAAATCGGGTTAAAATARCGCCTAYAAAAGCAATATAGAATAATCATATAACTATTAGTAATGGAAAATACAATGAGTGAAACGTATAGAATTGCCCCAAGTATCCTTTCTGCTGATTTCTCGAAGTTAGGTCAAGAAATCGAAGATGTCATTAAATCAGGTACAGATCTTGTGCATTTTGATGTCATGGATAACCACTATGTGCCTAACTTAACGATAGGCCCACTGGTCTGTAATGCAATTCGTGATTTATCACACAAAGCAGGCGCGCTGATTGATGTGCATCTAATGGTCAAGCCTGTTGACCGTATTATTCCTGATTTCGCAAAAGCAGGTGCGGACATTATTACTTTCCATCCGGAAGCTTCTGATCATATTGATCGTAGCTTAGCAATGGTACGTGAGTTAGGTTGTAAATCTGGTTTGGTATTTAACCCAGCAACCTCATTGAGCTAYTTAGAYCAYGTGATGGATAAAGTGGACATGATTTTATTGATGTCTGTTAACCCTGGTTTTGGTGGTCAAAAATTCATTCCAGAAACATTAGAGAAACTGAAGCAAGCACGTGCACGCATTGATGCTTACGAAGAAAAAACTGGCCGTAAAATTTGGTTAGAAGTTGATGGTGGTGTGAACCCTAACAACATTGCTGAAATTGCGAAAGCTGGTGCAGATACGTTTGTGGCAGGGAGTGCTATTTTCAGCAAACCAAACGACAATGATGCCAACCGTTACGATACGGTTGTCGGTTCAATGCGCGCTGCATTAGCAACAGTATAAAAAGACGGTAATAAAAATGGATTTCCTTAAAAAGCAAGTAGTGGTGAGTTGGCGATGGTGGAGCTGAAATTAGCTTCACGCGCAGGCGTTTGCCTGCGACAACCGCACACGACTTTTTAAGGAAATTTATGCTTCAAACAATTACGCAAACAGAATTTGATGCCTTGGCGAAACAAGGCTACAACCGTATTCCGCTCGTGCAAGAAACTTATGCCGATTTGGATACACCGCTATCGCTTTACCTCAAACTTGCCAACAAACCATTTTCATTCTTGTTAGAAAGTGTACAAGGTGGCGAGCGTTTTGGGCGATACTCCATTATTGGCTTGCCAGCAAAAACACGGATTGTTGCCAATGGATTTACGGTGGAAGTGTTGCAAGGCGACACCGTATTAGAAACCCATGAAGACACGAACCCACTCGACTTTGTCAAAACATTTCAAGCAAGGTTTAAAACACCACCATATGAAGGCTTGCCACGCTTTACCGGTGGCTTAGCAGGATACTTTGGTTATGAAACCATTCGTTATATCGAGAAGCGGTTAGCACATAGTCAAAAGCCGGATGTCATTGGTACGCCAGATGTGTTGTTAATGGTGTCTGAGGAAATCGCGGTTATCGATAATCTTAGCGGCAAGCTTTACTATATTGTTTATGCTAACCCTGAAGAGG
>NVTX01000130.1 GCA_002401735.1 Methylophilaceae bacterium
CTAGCGTTACGCAATCAATGGTGAATGAGATGCCTTGTCATCAAATGAAGCGCGTCATTGTTGATGGAAATCAGATGAGTGATCGTGAGCATTTGTCATGTAAGGCACATTGCGCAAGCATTTGTGCCAGTATGTGTGCTTTAACGGTGGCTTCAGCAGCTGTGCCATCTGGTTTTTTATTAACATCACACCAAACGATTGATTTATATAGCCAACACTACATTTCAATTGCGCAACCCCGTCTTCAACGGCCACCTATTACCTTTATCTAGCAGTCAACATGCGTCCAAATTTTGGACGCGTTAACTTTGCTTGGTCAATTACTTCTGTAGCATTTAGTTAAGAATTGACCAGCCCTGTAGATAAAGGAACACAATGAGACAATTAAGTTTTAAAGTAGTGGTGTCTAGCTTGGTATTACTAAGCAGCCATTACGCAACCGCATCTCCAATGGGGTTTGATGAGTCTTACATGGCAATGGGTGATTTCACTAATAATTGGCAAGAACTGGTGAGTAACTATGCCGTTTCTCCGCGTGATGCATTTGGTTTGTCTATTAACTATATGCGCAGCGATGATAAGCGTAAAACGAGGGCGGTAGAAGAGTTTAATTACACGCGTTTGCTTAAGCGTTGGAATGCGCCACATTCTCAAACTAATTTTTGGTTTATTGGTGGGGTTGGCATTGTACAAGGTAAGGATAAACGTCCGGGCCGTGACCGTTATTTTAATAAGGTGATGGTTACACCTGGTGTGCAGTTTGATTATGAAACCACTCGGCTTTATTTTTCAACCTTACATCGTTTATATCGTGCGTCTAATATCAACCATGATTTTACGAGTGTGCGGGCTGGCTTTTCATTTTATGAAGCTGATTACGACCAAACACAACCTTGGTTTATATTAGAAGCGAGGAATATGAATGGCTTGTCTGAAAAGATAGAAGTCACTCCGATGTTACGCTTTATTAACAGCAGCTTTTTTGTTGAAGTAGGGGTGAATAACTTTCATCAACCACGCTTCAATTTTATGTATATATTTTAGGAGAAATTCATGAAAAAATTATTATTGGTTTCAATTTTTATCGCATTATTTAGTAACGCAGCCATGGCTACCCAAACCATTAAAGCAAAGGTTAATGGGATGGTTTGCGCATTTTGTGCGCAAGGCATTGAGAAAAAAATGCGCAAACTTTCACAAACGCAAGATGTGTATGTGAACTTAAAAAAACGCATGGTAGCTGTCGAGCTAAAAGAGGGCGAGACACTTTCTAATAAGGAAGTAACTGAAATTATTAACGATGCGGGTTATGACGTCGTATCGATTGAAGTCAGTGATGAGTCGATTGCACAGGTTAAATCAGTACTGGAGGCTAGGTAAATGGCGGCGCAGCAAGAAGGTGTTGATCTGTCGATGGTAACAACAGCAAAGCGTGCCAATATACTTTCCTTGTTTACCAGTGGGTCGACACTGATATGTTGCGCCTTACCGGCGACCTTAGTCGCGATTGGTTCGGCTGCAACATTAACCAGTTTAGTCAGCACATTTCCACAGCTTATCTGGATTAGTGAGCATAAAACACTCGTATTTAGTTTGGCTGCTGTGATGCTGATATTAGCGGGGTACTTGCAATGGCAGGCACGCAATGCACCTTGTCCTGCAGACCCGGAATTGGCTGAGGTGTGTACTAAAACACGTAAAAGTGCGCTACTGATTTATTACGTATCGGTTGCTATTTTTATGCTGGGTGCATTTTTTGCGTTTGTCGCGCCATTATTCATTTAAAGGAATTAAGGATGAATATTTTACATAGCAGAACCTGCTTAATGAGCAGCGGCAAACGATTACCTATTTTGTTGGTATTGCATTTATATGGGTGTGCCACCTTCACGCCAGATGGTGGTTTTGATCATGTGGAAAAAGCAACACAACGTTATATTAAACAACAACCTGTTTGGGCAAAAACTGCAGCAGAGAAACAAGCGAGTTTAGAAAAAGTTAGCGTTTTACTTGAGAAGCCTTTGGCTGTTGGTGATGCGGTACAAATTGCATTGATTAATAATGCGCAATTACAGGCGACTTTTTATCACTTACAGATAGCAGAAGCCAATGCCGTGCAAGCAGGGCGTTTGCCGAACCCTGTATTTGATATGTTATATGTTAAAAATAAGGGAAATTTTAATATTGAGCAAGCGTTAACGTTTAACATTCTCGCGTTGTTTACCTTACCCAAAGCGAGCGCAATAGAAAAGAAACGTTTTATCGCGACGCAGAATGAAGTGGTGCTGCAAGTGTTAAATACAGCGCGTAATACACGTAACGCCTATTACGAAGCACTAGCTGCACGTGAGAGTGTGCATTATTTAACGCAGGTTAGTGAGTCTGCAGAAGCGACTGCTGAACTGGCTAAACGCATGCGTAAGGCAGGTAATTGGAGTGAGCTAGCTAAAGCACGTGAGCAAGTTTTTTATGCGGAAGCAGCCTTGGATCTAACACGTGCAAAGCGCAAGCTTGTGCTTAAAGAGGAGAGTTTGACGCGTTTGTTAGGGTTAAACAACCGCACTGCATTTGCATTGCCTAAACGCTTACCTGATTTACCAAAATCGTATGCTTTATTAAAAGAAGTGCGTGCTGAAGACTTTGCAAAGCGGCTCGATATTATGCAAATGCGAACAATGACAGAGGCTTTATCCAAAAAGCTAGGGTTAAGTAAGGCGACTCGATTAGTTAATGTTTTGGCGCTTGGTCCCGCACGTGTCTTAGAAGGCAGCCGCAACGAGCCCTATAAAAAAGGGATCTCGCTTAGCTTTGAATTGCCCCTTTTTGACTGGGGTAGCCCGCAAGTAAAACGCGCCGAAGCTGAGTATATGCAAGCTTTGCATCACTCTGCTAGCTTGGCCGTGCATGCGGCTTCTCAGGTGCGTAGTCAATATAGTCAATATCAAGCTAATTATGCCATTGCACAGTATTACCGTGACGATGTCGTGCCACTACGTAGACGCATGCTGCGTGAAAGTCAGCTACGTTATAACGGCATGCTTATTAGTCCATTTGCTTTGTTGGCAGATGCGCGAGAGCAAGTGTTGAGTGTGAATAGTTATATTGAAGCCCTGCTTGATTTTTGGATCGCAGATAGCAATTTAGAAATGTCGCTCGTTGGTGAGCCAGTCGGTGTGATGATAATGAATGAAGGGTTATAAAGATGGTGAATCGTAGAGATTTCTTGCAATTAACTGGCGCGGCTGTGGCGATGTCTGCGGTAAGCAAAGTTGCGCTTGCGGCTATTCCTGACATCGTGAGTATGGATGTTGCCGATACGCAACCATTACTTACACCAACAACTGGTCGGCCGTATCATCCAGTGGCTACGCTTAATGGTTGGAGCTTGCCTTGGCGTATGCGTAATAATGTTAAAGAGTTTCACTTGGTTGCAGAACCTGTGCGGCGTGAAATGGCCCCGGGTATGATTGCTAATTTGTGGGGCTATAACGGGCAAAGCCCAGGCCCAACGATTGAAGTTGTAGAGGGTGATCGCGTACGTATTTACGTGACGAATAAACTGCCAGAAATCACAAGTGTGCATTGGCATGGTCAACGTTTGCCCAATGGTATGGATGGCGTGAGTGGGCTGACGCAGCCGCCGATTCAACCCGGAAAGACTTATGTTTATGAATTTGTGGCAAGGCGCGCAGGCACCTATATGTATCATCCACATGCCGATGAAATGACGCAAATGGCAATGGGCATGATGGGTAGCTGGGTAACTCATCCTAAAAATCCAAAATCACATAAAGTGGATCGTGATTATGTGCTTTTGCTGAATGCTTATGATGTAGAGCCGGGTAGCTATGCACCTAAAGTGAATACAATGTTAGATTTTAATCTATGGACATTTAATAGCCGTGTGTTTCCGGGCACTGCGCCAATTGTTGCCAAGCAGAATGAGAAGGTAAGAGTGCGTATTGGTAATTTAACAATGACAAACCATCCCATACATATTCACGGGCATGAGTTTGAAGTCACTGGCACGGATGGTGGATGGATACCAAAATCAGCACGTTGGCCAGAGGTGACGACAGATGTGGCCGTTGGACAAATGCGTGCGATTGAGTTTGTGGCAAATGAGCTTGGCGATTGGGCTTTTCACTGTCATAAGTCACACCATACAATGAATGCAATGGGGCATGATGTGCCGAATATGATTGGGGTCAGTCAAAARGGGTTGGCRCAAGCTTTCTCTAAACTGGTGCCAGAGTATATGAGTATGGGTGAAACTGGSATGGCYGAGATGAGYGAAATGAGTGAGATGATGCCGCTACCAGAAAACACATTGCCGATGATGACGGGTAAAGGTCAATTTGGCGCTATTGATATGGGTGGTATGTTTACCACATTAAAAGTGCGTAAAGAAATGGCTAAAGATGCATATAATGACCCTGGTGATTATCAACACCCTAAAGGGACAATGGCTTATGCGCTTGATAGCAATACTGCCATGCCTGAAAYGCATAATGCACCAGAAAGTATGGATATGAATAWAGCAASCCAACCCAGTATTGAATTGAATGTTAAAAAGCCGAATAGYATGAAATCGCATGAGCATTAAACAATGCATAAAGCAGGTTAATGAATCGTTGATGCTCAGTGCGTAAACACTGGGATGTGTTTTGCAAAATCGTCGATAATTTCGGCGATATTGGTRTTTGTTGGCGCYTWGTGAAGCAGCTGCAAGATGAACATGACATACAAGTAAGGCTMTTTGTCGATAAGTTGTCGATTGCAGCAAAGATATTGACGGGYATTGGTGATGCTGCGGTGCAAGATTGTGACGGGGTGACAATTGTGCGCTGGGATGAACAGACGGACTTTKCWTCTGCTGSCGATGTCGTGATTGAGACATTTGCATGTGGTTTGCCCGCTGCATATTTGGCGAAGCTGCCTTCAGAAACTATTTGGGTGAATGTGGACTATCTTTCAGCCGAAGCGTGGGTATCAGAATTTCATGCGCTGCATGGGAAACACCCTGAGACTAACCGAACACGCCAYTTTTACTTYCCAGGCTTTCATACRACGACGGGYGGTTTRTTGCGGGAACAAAGCTTGATTGCACGACGAGATGCCTTTCAACAGTCGGATGATCTTCAACATGATTTTTGGCAGCCTTTAGGTATTGATCATCACGTTGGTGATTTGAAAATATCGCTTTTCTCTTACCCTAATGCGCCAATAGAACCGTTGTTACAGTCACTAGTCGATGGAAAATCACCAGTTAGCGTGTTCATGCCAATGAATAGCTGCTTACCCACTAGTTTGTTGGGTAACGAGAACTTGGCGATTGGTGATTGCTTAACTGTCGATGCATTAACGGTACATATCTTGCCATTTTTAAGTCAAGATGATTACGATAAATTATTGTGGGCATGTGATATTAATTTTGTGCGT
>NVTX01000131.1 GCA_002401735.1 Methylophilaceae bacterium
AAAATATTTTTTAAATTTCTTTTATTGCACAAAGTTGCGATCCGTTTGAATAATCTTAAGTTAATGATAACTTTGTTCTAAAAGTCAAAAAGAAATGGAAAATGTACAATTAGGAGATTTGCATTTTGAACTGCACCCTTCAGTACAGTTATTAGACTTGCAGTGGAATGCCGTTGCTATCTGGCAAGCATTAGATAATGAAGAAACCCCAGCAGGCGCTGAGAAAATTCTTGAGCCTTGTTTAGTCTGGCGAAGTGACATGAATTCACATTACCGGTCACTGGACGCGCAGGAATTTAATGCGCTTCAACAAGTGTCGGCAGGTGCAAGCTTTGGCGGCTTATGCGAAAGCTTGTTTGCTACACTCGGCGAAGAGGCGACACAACAAGCCGCGCAGTATTTAGCGAACTGGCTAGAAGTTGGCCTTGTGAGTAAGGTAGTTACCTAACTACAAAAATCTAAAGCTAAGCTCTGTATTATTTCGCCATTGCTAGCATCTTGCACAAATATCACAGCACCAGCATCGCGATCCTTCCAGGTAGAACCTAATTTAAATTGTTTATTAAATTGATTAAGGCTGTTGATTTGGTATGCCCCAAACAGTTTACGCACCACGTAATCATGTTTTAGCTCACGACCAACATTCTCACCTGCTTTAACCTTAGTCACCAGMYCAWKYTCSNATWNTSMGMTAWACRCNTCWRWMWWTYTMGCATCAGCTGRATTCACTGCCTCTGCAGTGGCTTTTAAAGTAATGCTACCATCTTCACCGCTGATTGCATCTAGTGCTAGATTAGCGCGCGATGCATATTTTTGCTGCTTTGTAATCGCTTGATTGAGTCGGCTGTTATCCCAGCCTTTAAAATCACGGCCATTAAATAYGAACTGTGGTGTGTAGACAAAACCAGCCCCACCAAAAGCAGCWGCTTTACGCTGTCTATTGCTATATTCYGCCTTGGAGTATTTGTCTTTCCAGCCGATGTAGTCCCAGTAATCTACATGAAAAGCGAGTGGCGTGACTTCATCCTGACCATGTTTTATTTTACTCAACCATTTATCGGCTGGTGGGCAGCTGCTACAACCTTCTGAGGTATAAAGCTCTAATAAGGGGACGGATTTCACACCGCTTTTTGCACTGCATTCTGCGGAAAGTGCTAGGGTTTGGCTAAAYAGTAATACACTGGTTAAYACGCCTGTAAGARCGGGTTTAATCTGCATGAGTAACATTCCTCGTTGGTAGTTACGCATTAGTCGACCAAACACAATAAAACTTACATTAATTATTTATTCGAGAATAGATTGCTTCTATCAGCATTCCACGGTGCGACTTTAAATAAAAGCAACATGCCGGGAATYGCCAACAAGGTGCAGACGTAAAAGAATTGTTCCCACCCAAGTGACTCTACCATGCCACCTGTCAGCGCATTAAAAACGGAGCGAGGCACTGCTGATAAGCTAGTAAATAAAGCCAGCTGTGTCGCGGTATAAGCGGGGTTGGTTTCACGTGCCATGTAGGCGACATAAGCGACGGTACCTAAGCCCACACCTAATGCTTCTGCGCCAATCACCACGGCTAACATACCACGCTCAACGACACCAATCACCTCAAATGGACCAGCGTGTGCTAGCCAAGCAAAGCCTAGAATAGTCACCAGTTGCACCACGCCAAATACCCATAAGCCGCGRTTAATGCCCATTTTTAGCATCCAGAAGCCACCAATAAATGCCCCCAGAATTTGCATCACCAAACCACTGCCTTTGACAATGGTACCGATATCGGTTTTGGTATAACCCATGTCGATATAGAAGGGGGTGGCAAGTGCGGTGGCCATGCTGTCACCTAGCTTGTAGAGTAAAATAAATAGCAACACTAAGAGTGCGTGTTTTAAGCCCGCGCGTTGCATAAATTCTGCAAAGGGTTCAACAACGGAAGCCATTAAACTTTTTGGTGTGCTAGCACGGTCCGGTTCAGTGGCGAATAGTGTCATCAGCATGCCGGGAATCATAAACAAGGCCACTATCCAAAACACGGAKGACCATGGCAAGTGGTCTGAYAARATAAGTGCTAATGAGCCAGGTACYAAGCCWGCAATRCGATAAGCRTTKACATGAATRCTGTTGCCTAGCCCTAAYTCTTCATCGCTTAAAATCTCTCTTCTAAAKGCATCAATCACAATATCTTGGCTAGCAGAAAATAAGGCGACTAAGGTGGAGACAACCGCAATGCTGACAATATTAAATTTTGGATCAAAAGAACCATAAGTGACGATGGAGATCAGTAAGGCCACTTGTGTGAGCAACATCCAGCTACGGCGACGGCCTAGCGGCGCGATAAGATTGTATCGGTCCATTAAAGGCGCCCAGATGAACTTCCAAGTGTAAGGCAATTGGATAAAGGCAAATGCGGCGATGGTTTTAAGATCAATGCCTTCAGTACGTAGCCATGCAGGTAGTAATTGCAGTAACAAATACAGCGGAAGACCAGAGCTGAATCCTAATACAACGCAGGCTAGCATGCGTTTGTTGAAAAGGATTTGTTTAAGCTGAGGGGTCAAATTATTTTCTTAACCGATACATGGCTAAGTCGCCAAACCAGTTTGGCAGAAACTGTATATCTTGGCCTTTGGTAATCACTTTGCGCTCTATAATCGTAATGTTGTGTTTTTCACATAGTGCATCAAAATCATGAATCGTACACAGGTGGACGTTTGGTGTGTTATACCACTCGTGCGGCAAGCTCTTTGAAACGGGCATTCTGCCAATAATCAGTTGCATACGGTTACGCCAATAACCAAAGTTAGGGAAAGTGACAATCGCCTCTCCACCGACACGTAACATTTCTTGCACAATCCCTTCTGTATTACGCATTGCTTGTAATGTTTGCGAGAGAATAACGGTATCAAACGATTGGTCTTCAAAACCAGAAAGGCCGGTTTCTAAGTCCATTTGAATCACATTAACATCGTTTTCTAGACTGGCAATCCAGTTAGCATCATCCTTTTCAACACCATAGCCTCTGATTTCTAAACCATCACGTAAGTAGCTAAGTAACGAGCCGTCACCACAACCTAAGTCGAGTACTTTTGAACCAAACCCTAACCAGCCAGCAATGATGGCAAAGTCCTGTCTGTATTGTGCCGTAGTCATCACCTTTTTATTTGTCGACATGATTAACCCTCACCCTTGCTGAAATCAATCTTATTAAAGTAGCTGCGTAAAATTGCATGGTAGTGCGCATCTTCCATTAAGAAGGCATCATGCCCATGTGCGGCAGTAACTTCCGCATAGCTCACGGTGCGTTCGTTATCTAATAATGCTTTGACAATTTCTTTCGAACGTTCAGGCGAGAAGCGCCAGTCGCTAGTAAAGGATAGAACTAAGAATTTTGCTTTTACGTGGGCGAGTGCTTTTGTTAAATCACCGTCAAAATCAAGTGCTGGGTCATAATAATCCAAAGCACGCGTCATACGGATGTAGCTATTTGCATCAAAACTATCAGCAAATTTATCGGCTTGATAACGTAAGTACGATTCCACTTCAAACTCAACATCAAAGCTGTATTTGATTTGGTCTTTTATTCTTCGCCCAAATTTTTCACCCATTGCATCATCAGATAAATAAGTGATGTGCCCAAGCATACGTGCAATCCGTAAACCGCGTCGCGGGATCGCATTGTGCTCGTAGTAATTACCATCATAGAACTCAGGATCAGTCATGATGGCTTGACGTGCCACTTCATTAAACCCCATGTTTTGCGCAGTCAGGTTTGGTGAGGAGGCAATTACTAACGCATGCTGAATACGTTCAGGGTAAGCAATACTCCATTGCAATGCTTGCATGCCACCAAGACTCCCGCCCACAACGGCGGCAAATTGTTTAACCCCTAAATAATCAGCCAACATGGCTTGTGAGTTAACCCAGTCTTCTACCGTTACAATCGGGAAGGTGGCACCATACGGCTTACCAGTTGCTTGATTAATGCTAGATGGCCCGCTTGAACCATGACAACCACCTAAATTATTTAAACCAATGACAAAAAACTTATTGGTGTCTAACGGTTTTCCAGGCCCGATTAAATTATCCCACCAGCCTGGATGTTTATCCTCTGAGGAGTGTTTTCCGGCAACGTGATGGGTACCAGACAACGCATGGCAAATTAACACCGCATTGGATTTGTCTGCATTTAGCTCGCCATAAGTTTCATAAATCAAGTCAAATTCAGGCAATATGTCACCACTTTTCAGGGTGAGGGCTTCGTTAAAGTGTGCAGTTTTCGGGGTGACAACCCCAATAGAATTAATTTCTGACATGTGCTTATTATACTATGTGGATATTCAAAAAATTTTATCGATTAGTCGGGATGATCATGTGAGTAGCAAAATGATTTATTTTAACTGGCCTATCGTTACGCGCTGAATACCAGCTAAATCCAAAACAGATTCAACTTCTACGAAGCCGGCTTGTTTTAGTAAGTCACTAACTACGTTTGCTTGATTATAACCATGCTCAAGCATTAACCACCCTTTTGGATTGAGGTGTACTGGTGCATGTTGAATAATTTGTCGGATATCATCTAACCCATCATCACCAGAGGCTAATGCTGAACGCGGTTCAAAGCGTAAGTCACCTTGGCTTAAATGGATGTCTTCTTGCTCGATATAGGGCGGGTTGCTCACAATGACATCAAAGCGATTTTTTGCCAAAGCACTAAACCAATCGCTCAATATAAATTGCACGTTAGAGATGCTCAACTGTTGACCATTCTGTTGCGCAATATTTAACGCCGGCTTGGAAGCATCCACTGCGATAACCGCTGCATTTTCTCTATATTTAGCAATCGCTAACGCAATGGCGCCTGTGCCTGTCCCCAAGTCGAGAACGGTGCTCGCGGTTGCTTACGGAATGTGCGCTAATGCAGCCTCCACCAAGGTTTCTGTATCGGGCCTAGGAATTAATGTATCTGGCGTGACTTTAAGTGGCAAACCATAAAATTCACGTTCACCTAAAATATACGCAATTGGTTCGCCTGCCATGCGACGTTGTATCAATGCCTCAAATGCTATGTGTGCTTCAGACTCTATTTCATCATGGGCATGTGCAATTAACCATGCGTGATTGACTTGCAAAACCTGCTGCAGGAGTAACTGTGCTTCTAGCTTTTCTTCACCATTGTTAATTGCTTTTTTGAAAGAGGAATGTGCCTCATGCAACGCGGCATGCATCTCCATTATTAATTATCTTCACCCAAGGTTGCTAACAGGTCTGCCTGATGCTCAGCAGCTAAAGGGACAATTAACTCATCTAGGTCGCCCTCGGTAATGGCGCTAATTTTATAGAGCGTTAAGTTAATACGATGATCCGTAATGCGGCCTTGTGGATAATTGTAGGTGCGGATACGTTGAGAACGGTCG
>NVTX01000132.1 GCA_002401735.1 Methylophilaceae bacterium
ACTGCACTAGATACCCAAGATCAAGCCGAAAGATTTCATCGTAAATTACATAATGCCTTACTTAAAGCACAAACGCAGACATCACCGATTCAAGATGGGCAACTAAATGTTGCCATTGTCGGCGCTGGTGCAACAGGTGTCGAGTTGGCTGCAGAGCTGCATAACACAACACGTGAGCTAGCAGCTTACGGTTTGGATAATATTGATGCTGAACGAGATGTGAAAATAACTATTATTGAAGCAAATGAGCGGTTATTACCAGCACTTCCTGCCAAGTTGTCTGCGACTGTTGCTGAAGAGTTAACAAAATTAGGCGTGCAAATCAATACCAGTGAGCGTGTGACAGAAGTGACCGAAAAGGGGATACATACGCACAGTGAACGCTTTATTCCATCGGCTTTGGTTGTTTGGGCTGCCGGAATTAAAGCACCAGACTTCCTTAAGAATTTAGATGGATTAGAAACCAATAATATTAATCAGTTAGTGGTAAAACAAACTCTGCAAACGACAGTAGATGAAAACGTATTTGCCTTTGGTGATTGTGCTGCATGTGCTTGGGTTGGTCATACGGGTAATGTGCCACCACGCGCGCAGGCAGCGCATCAGCAAGCATCTATGCTACTAAAGAGCATGAAATATAGAGTGGCTGGTAAGGAAGGTTTGCCAGCGTATCAATATAAAGATTATGGGTCGTTGGTTAATTTAGGACGCTATTCAACAGTGGGTAGTTTAATGGGGTCAGTTTCAGGGAGCTCTATGTATATAGAAGGTTTTCTGGCGCGCTTGATGTATCGATCACTCTATAAAATGCATTTAATGGCATTGCATGGTTTTTTCTCAGTGTTTCTCCAAACTCTTGGTCGCATCATTTCAAGAAGAACAGAGCCACATGTTAAGTTGCATTAATCTGCAACAATAATATTTCTATAAACTCTGTTGATGATRCTCATGCTGATGATGATGAATACACCAAATACAATAGTAATGGTGTTAATTGAGATGTTAGCCTTTACCATTAGCAAGTAAAGGCCAAGCATAATAAGGATGCCGATATGTTCGTTGAAATTTTGTACTGCGATGGAATGACCGGCACCGATTAGGTGGTGTCCTCTGTGTTGCAATAATGCATTAAGCGGAACGACAAAAAATCCGCTTAGCACGCCTATTAGAAACAGCAAGAAGGCAGCCATTATCCAATTGGTGACGAATACCATTGCTACTACAAGTATCCCCATGACGATGCCAGCAGGGAGTACTCTGACAGACTTTTCTAATGTAATGTAATTGGATGCGATGACTGCGCCGACCGCTATGCCGACAGCAACAGTGGCAATGAGTTGCGTTGCTTGTTCAATGTCAAAACTTAACGTAATGGCTGCCCAAGAAAGCACAACGAGTCTTAAKGTTGCGCCAGCACCCCAGAAAATGGTTGTTACAGCTAAAGAGACCTGACCTAACGGGTCTTTCCACAATGCAAAGAATGCGTGTGAAAAATCTTYAAAGATAAAACCAATCGATTTCTTGGCAATCTTATGATCGATAGGAAGCTTGGGTATGTAATAGTTAAAGAAAGCAGCGGCTAAGTATATTGCTCCAATAACCCACATGGCGACATTTAGGTTATTAATGGCTAGCACGCCACCTAGGATAGCCCCAAAAATAATTGCGGTAACTGTTGATCCTTCCATCCAACCGTTCGCTTTGACCAGTTGATCGCTAGGTAGTAGTTCGGTCAGAATGCCATATTTAGCTGGCGAGTATGCAGCAGCACCAATTCCTACGATGCCGTAAGCATACAATGGCGGTATCCCAAGAATCATGGCGCCGCAGCCAATCACTTTGATCAGGTTGGAAAAGAACATGACGCTTCCTTTCGGGAAGGCATCCGCAACGGAGCCGACAAAAGGCGCTAGTAGAATGTATGAGACGACAAAAAACTGTTGCAACAATGGTGTGTGCCAGTCTGGCGCGTTGATGGASGCCAGCAGCGCGATGGCGGCAAATAGCAGCGCATTGTCAGCCAAAGCAGATAAAAACTGAGCAATCAGTACGATGTAGAATTTTTTAGCCATAAACTAGATTGCTTGGTTGAATGAGAACATRTTTTTTAGTTTTTATTAACGTTTAATTTATAGTACTTCTGCAGCAAATTCTGCTAGGCGGGAGCGTTCACCACGGATCAGTGTCATATGCCCATTATGAGGCCAGTCTTTGAATCTGTCGACAACATAAGTTAAGCCAGAGCTGCCTTCTGTTAGGTATGGCGTATCAATTTGCTCAATATTCCCTAGGCAGACAACTTTAGTCCCTGGCCCTGCTCTTGTGATTAAGGTTTTCATTTGTTTGGGTGTTAAGTTCTGCGCTTCATCGATAATTAAGAACTTATGTAGGAATGTACGTCCTCGCATAAAGTTGAGAGATTTTACTTTAATGCGAGTACGGATAAGGTCTTGCGTCGCAGCCCGTCCCCATTCTCCCGCATCTTCATCTGTTTGG
This sequence comes from Methylophilaceae bacterium, assembly GCA_002401735.1. Lineage (GTDB taxonomy): Bacteria > Pseudomonadota > Gammaproteobacteria > Burkholderiales > Methylophilaceae. The sequence goes on from NVTX01000132.1 coordinate 2,497, forward strand.
TTTAACACATCTAAGTTATCTTCTAATGCACCCATCCAAGGCGCCATTTTCTCTTCTTCCGTGCCAGGCAAGAAGCCAATGTCTTCTCCAACAGGAACGGTAACACGTGTCATAATAATTTCTGAATAAGTTTTCTTGTCGAGGGTTTGCGTTAGTGCCGCCGCTAACGTGAGCAACGTTTTTCCTGTTCCCGCTTGACCAAGGAGGGTGACAAAATCAACTTCAGGATCCATTAGCAAATTCAAAGCAAAATTTTGCTCGCGATTGCGGGCAGTAATGCCCCATACGTTGTGTTTAGGATGTGTGTGGTCTTGTATGACTTCTAGGACGGCAGTATTGTCTTCAATTTTACGTACAATGGCATGGAATGGTTTTTCATACTCATAGTAAACAAATTCATTCACAATAAAGCTATTAATCAGAGGTCCAGTAATACGGTAAAACACATTGCCAGCTTCTTGCCACGACTCCATGTCTTTGCTGTGTTTTTCCCAAAAGTCTTTTGGAAGGCCTTTACAGCCGCTATAGAGTAAGTCCGTATCTTCTAATACTTTATCGTTAAAGTAATCTTCTGCGGATAAGCCCATCGCACGGGCTTTAATGCGGATATTGATGTCTTTGCTAACTAAAATGACTTTTTGGTCAGTRCGCTGCTGATGTAAATTCAGTACCACGCTGATGATTTGATTATCAGCTTTGTCTCCAGCTAAACCAGGTAAGTCTGTGTTGACTTGGCTGGTTTGAAGAAATAAGCGGCCACTGACATGTCTGTTACCTTGAATGCCCAGTGGGCAGCCAAGCTCTAAGTCAACTAAATCAGTCCCAACAATTTCTTCTAAATAACGGCTGGTTTGCCGCGCATTACGGGCGACTTCTGTTAGGCCTTTTTTATTATTATCAAGTTCTTCAAGTGTCACCATCGGTAAAAAAATGTCGTGCTCTTCAAATCGAAAGAGTGATGATGGATCATGCATCAATACATTCGTATCAAGTACAAATAGCTTTGTGTTTGCCGAACTTTTTTTTGCCATAAGGGTTTCTGAAATATTTACCTAAATGATTAAATGGATTGAATGWACGCCAACACTTCTTCAACATGCCCATTSACTTTAACTTTCCGCCACTCTTGAATCAGCAYKCCTTCTTTGTTAATGACGAAGGTGCTACGTTCGATGCCACGCACCTGTTTACCATACATATTTTTCATTTTGATGACATCAAAAAGGTTGCAGGCAAGTTCTTCGGTATCTGATAACAATTCAAAGGGAAAACTAAATTTAGCTTTGAAGTTTTCATGCGACTTGAGACTGTCACGAGATATGCCGACGATTTCAGTATTAGCTGTTTGAAACTCGCTATAAAAATCTCTGAATTGCATTCCTTGCGTGGTGCATCCTGGCGTAGAGTCCTTAGGGTAAAAGTAAACAATAAGGTTTTTGCCAATATAGTCTTTTAGTTTAAAAGCGTGGCCGCTTGTCGCAGGCAGTTCAAAGTCTGGAACAGTTTTATTGAGCATGGTTTTATTTATCTATCGTTTCTTGTCTTTTAAGTGTAATTTATTCGAGTTTGAATCTTAATTTTGGGTTTGAATATTAACTAAGTACAGTTCTATTGTTGTAAAGATTAAGCATTAAAGCAAGTTTAATTGGAAGAAAAATGCTCCAATACGTTATTAGCCATGATGTTAAGTAAAGCCTATTGTGGAAACTGTAATTTAATTTGTGTTCCATTGGGTTTTAGCGCATTGAATTCAATGCTGCCATTTAAGACTTCACATACTTTAAATGCAAAAGGGATGCCTAGACCAGTGCCAAATCTTTTGGTCGATATGCCTGGGCTGGATGTACTGGGAACAGGTTTAAATGGCATGCCACTACCTTGGTCTGCAATGGTCACTTCAAACATATCTTCCGTTAGTTGCGCATCAATTTGCAAGCGACTATTGGTTGGAGATGCTTCTATTGCATTAAGGATAAGGTTGTAAAACACTTGCTCAAGCAAATGTTCATCGGTCAGAATATCTTGTTTGACTGATTTGATGTTCTTGATGATTTGAATATTTTTTTCTTCAAGTTTTTGTTTAAGCGGCACAAGCGAACTTTGTAGCACTTTCTGAAGGGATACTTTGCTTAATGCTGGCTTCGTTGGATGTAGATAAGCCAGTAGCGATGTTGTCCAGCGTTCTAATCTGTCTACGGTGCTCATAATGCCATTAACAGATTCTTTGGTGTCCTTGTCGCCTTCTGTTACATCGATGATTTGTGCTGTCGCTCGGATGCTGGCCAACGGGTTTCTAATATTGTGTGCGAGCATGGGGACGAGTAAACCTAATGCCGCCTGTTTTTCAGTGCGCACCAGTGCATCACGACTTTCTGCTAAGTCCTCTGCCATTTTATTGATTTCTTGCGAAAGAATAGACAGTTCTTCTGCGCCAGCTTCGGGGACTTTATGTTGCAAATTACCCTGACTAATTTCTTTAGTGGCTTTCATCATTGCATTAATTGGGCTCACAATTTCTCGTTTTAATAGGATGCGAGAAAGCATTAAAAGAAGCCCTGCGAGCAGAATAGGGATGCTTAATATGATGATGGATGTTTGTTTTGCGTCTTGTAGTTTTGCCTTAASTTCATTTTGTTTTAARRYGWGNNAMTTTYYAKYMYRTTTRRWNANGGWNTNATWGMKRGTTTTTGCTAATATATCTAGCTCAGTAAAGGGAAGTTTGCTTATTCTTTGGCTAAAGTCCTTATTTTGAGATATTGCTTGTATTGACTCTTTTAAGGCCGTAATAGGTTCATTTATTTTTTTGTTAATAAATAACGCTAATATTGTAAAAATAAATAAA
>NVTX01000133.1 GCA_002401735.1 Methylophilaceae bacterium
ATTGCAATAGAGGCTGCCTAACTGGCGCTAGTACTTATCTGTCCCAGTGATGATGATTTCTATGTTTGTGTTTTTACATAGTTTTATCAGGGCGCGGCGAGATTTCTTACCATAAGTTTGATTGCGTTCTGGCGCATCTATATGGGCAATCCGTAATTTGTATGTTTTTGATGCATCGATGATTTTAACGGTATCGCCATCATAAAAGTAAGCAATGTGCAGCGCAGAATGCGCTTTGAAACCTGCATGTGTCTTGAAACTGAGTACGATGAGTAAAACTAATGCGGCAAGAATGCAGTAAATAAACCGCATTTAATGATCGTGTCGTTGGCCGTGTTGATTGTCGAGCAAGCTGTAATTTTCCCCAGGGGTAAGCACGGTTGGCAAGGCTTTTTCTAATAGATCTGGACAATCCTTGCTGTAATGTAAACCACGGCTTTCACGTCTTTCCATTGCGCTTTTTACAATCAGTTCAGCCACTTGGAGTAAGTTGCGTAATTCTATTAAATCATTTGAGATTCTAAAGTTGCTATAAAACTCATGGACTTCATCGCGCAACATATTAATTCGGCGTAGGGCGCGACTCAATCGTTTGTCTGTGCGCACAATACCAACATAGTTCCACATAAAACGACGGAGTTCGTTCCACGTATGGGTGATGAGCACTTCTTCATCAGCATCGGTTACGCGGCTTTCATCCCAGTCTGGCAAGTCCGTTAACGTATGTGGTTTAGCCGCTAGAATTTGTTTAGCGGCAATGCGGCCAAACACCATGCATTCTAGTAAGGAGTTGCTTGCTAGACGGTTTGCGCCGTGTAAACCCGTACAGGAAGTTTCACCAATCGCGTATAAGTTTTCGATATCAGTACAGCCTGTCTCATCTGTCATGACACCACCACAAGTGTAATGCGCGGCAGGCACAACGGGAATAGGGGATGTGGTGATATCAATGCCTAGCTCTAAACAGCGTTGATAAATGGTYGGRAAATGWTCTTTAATRAAWGWTGCTGGTTTRTGCGTGATGTCTAGGTGGACGTATTCCACYCCACGTTTTTTCATTTCAAAGTCGATTGCGCGGGCAACAATATCACGCGGTGCTAACTCTGCACGTGTATCATGTTCGGACATAAAGCGCGTGCCATCGGGGAGCTTTAGCAAACCACCTTCTCCACGGACTGCTTCGGTGATGAGGAATGATTTGGCATGCGGGTGAAACAAACAAGTCGGGTGGAATTGTATAAACTCCATATTGGCAATGCGGCAGCCTGCTCGCCACGCCATCGCGATGCCATCACCAGTGCTCACATCAGGGTTGGTTGTATATAAATAAACTTTACCTGCGCCACCCGTTGCTAATACCGTTTTTTGTGCGGAAATAGTAATGACTTTGCCAGACTTGTTATCTAAGATATAGGCGCCTAAACAGCTGTTCTTCGATGGTTCTTTTAGTTTTTCTGATGTGATTAAATCAACGGCAATGTGATTCTCAAGCACGGTGATGTTTGCGTGCGCATGGATTCTTTGCGATAACGTTTTTTGTACTGCATGGCCAGTTGCATCCGCCACATGCACAATACGGCGGTGGCTGTGTCCACCTTCACGTGTTAAGTGGTAGCCTGTTTCACTTGTTTCTTCACGCGTGAATTCCACCCCCATCTCAATGAGCCACTCTATTGCTTCGCGGCCGTGTTCTGCCACCATGCGGGTGATTTCAGTATCGCATAAGCCAGCACCAGCAATCAGTGTGTCTTCTACATGCGCGTCAATGGTATCTTCGCTATTGAGCACAGTGGCAATGCCACCTTGTGCCCAGCTACTGGCGCTATCATTGATTGAGCGTTTACTGACGATGCATACTTTTTTGACATCAGCGACTTGTAAGGCGAGTGTTAATCCAGCAAGGCCACTGCCAATAATGAGGGTATCGAATTGTTGTGACATAAAAGATAAATAATGAATGAACTAATAACAGTTTAACCGTGTCTTTATTCTTAGGCTAGCAAAGAGGTAAGTCATTTTAGTTTRGTTTTAGCTGGGAGAGAGTATGTTGCATACAAAAAGTATAGAGAAATTATCACGAACGAGCTTCGTTGAACCAGGAATTACATCGTATACTAACGATGTTAAAATACAAAAAAAAAGTAAACAAGGGAGCCCGATGGCAAACAAGGCAAACGATCTGCCAGCAAATGCGAATCGTGAGCTCGACCAAGTTTTAGTCGAGCGTGCGCAAGCTGGAGATAAAAAAGCTTTTGGCTTGTTGGTGGAAAAATACCACCGCAAGCTTGGGCGTTTGCTTGGCCGTATGGTTCGCGACCAAACGGAAGTAGAAGATATTGTGCAGGAATCGTTTATTAAGGCATACCGTGCACTACACAACTTTAGAGGCGATAGTGCTTTTTATACGTGGCTATATCGTATAGGCATTAACACTGCTAAAAATTACTTGGTTTCATTAGGGCGAAAACCGCAAGTGCTCAATGATGTTGAAATTGAGGATGTTGAGAATTTTGAGGGTGGTAGTGAGATGCGATCTATGGAAACGCCAGAAACGATGATGGCGACCAAACAGATTGCGCAAACGGTGAATGATACGGTTGAAAGCTTACCTGAAGATTTACGGACAGCCATTACTTTGCGTGAACTGGAAGGCTTGAGTTATGAAGAGATCGCAACGATTATGCAATGTCCAATTGGCACGGTGCGGTCACGTATATTTAGAGCGCGTGAAACGATTGCGACTGAGCTACGTCCNTTGTTAGATACACCAGACCATAAGCGTTGGTAATGGTTTAAGGATGATATATTTATTAATAGAGTGTTTGTTTARAGGTATKGTATGAAAAGTCAATTATCCGCATTAATCGATGGTGAATTTGAAATTGAAGACTCAGAACACATTGTTACCGCGCTTAAAGTAAAAGGTGAAGTAACTGAAGCATGGAAGCRTTACCATTTGATTGGTGATGTGATGCGAGGTGATGGCGGTTTGCAGCATGGTTTTAGTGAAAAGGTCATGCAAGCCTTAGAGGCCGAGCCAACTGTGCTCGCTGTGAATAAGCAAGCAACAAAGCTAAATTCTAAACAACGCAAAGTAAAAACACCCGTGTTTTGGTCTGTTGCGGCATCTGTTGCAGCGGTAATGTTTGTTGGTCTCATGGTGTTTGATTTGCAGTTAGGAGAATCAGAAGATATGTCAGCGGTTGAAATTGCACAAAGCCTACCGATTGAGTATTTACAAGCACATCAATCTTTAGCACCTAGTGGCGCAGCTTACTATATTCAATCGGCAAGTTTTACGGAATCTCAACACTAATGTTTCGTTTGGTTTTTGGCTTTGTACTGTTGGTGATGGGCTTTAATGCCGTTGCAGAAAATCTAGTGGCTGAGGATGCGCCTGCTGATGCTTGGCAGGTATTGGAAAAATCTGCCTTTGCTGCACGAGAGTTAAATTACGAAGGTCAGTTTAGCTATATCAATGGTGAGCAAAAGCGGACAGTAGAAATTAAGCACATGAATTATGGTGGGCGAGAGGTTGCACGTAATATCGTGTTAGATGACAATCAACGAGAGGTTTATAGCCAAGGCAACGATATTGTCATATTTCAGCCTACCACCAGCAATGTCATTATTACAAAGCGTCGAGGTCAAAATCTTTTCCCAGCAATGTTGCCAACGGACCTTGATGTTATTCAGAAAAATTATCGTGCCCGTTTAGCCGGGACTGAGTATGTGGCTGACAGGGAAGCACAAGTGGTTGAGTTGATACCGACTGATGTTTACCGATACAGTTATAAAATTTGGACTGATATTAAATTTGGTTTGATATTGAAAATGACGTTATTGGATGCAAACAATAAGACCTTAGAACAAATTTATTTTAATAAGTTAAGCATGCTCAATTCACACAATAGTCTTAATTGGTTTCAGCCTAAGATAGACATGAGCAAGAATTACGTGACTGAGGTGAATACACCAGTTACACGTGTTGAAAATGATTGGATTATTACGAAGAACCTGCCTGCTGGTTATCGTAAAATTGACCATATTCAGCGGCTAGTCCATGGGAAGGAAGTCATGGTGGATCAATTGATTTTTTCTGATGGGATTGCCTCAGTATCATTATTTGTAGAACCGCTAGTAGAAGGCCAAAGGCCTAAAAAAGGGCATATGCTGATGGGGTCTACCAATATGTGCGCCAATGTCGTTGATGGGCATCAAATTATCGTTGTTGGTGAGGTGCCAGAAAAAACAGTTGAGAGTATTGCAAAATCAGTCAGTTTTAAGCGTAAGTAGTTTATATAAAGTCAACAGTTAGATTCCAAAGATGATAGAACAACAAGCCATTATCCTTAGCACCGAAAACCAAGGTGAAAATCCGTCAGCTACTATTGAAATAGTGCGGAAAACCGCTTGTGAGCTATGTGGGAAAACGCGTGGATGTGGGAATGCGCTTTGGGGTAAGATATTTGCACATAAAACGACTAGTTTTAAAGCGGAAAATAGTATTGACGCTAAAGTCGGACAAAGTGTGATTGTCGGTATTGATGAGAAGGCCGTTATGAAAAGTGCTTTGCTTTTATATATTGTGCCGCTTGTAACGATGTTAATTGGCACCATATTAGCATCACAGATATCAAGCAGTGACTTTGTCGCAATGATTGGTGCAGCAGCAGGCCTAGTAGTGGGTTTTTTTTGGGTGAAGGCACATGCGACAGGGCATGCCTATTATCGAGATCACCAGCCCAAAATATTGCGGTTAGATGTGGTCGATCAAGAAGAACGTTCAATTAAATTCCAATAAGTTAAAGGTAGGTAAATGTTGAATAAGTTAATATCAGCGGTTGTCATCGTCTTGTCGATTTCTTTTGCGCAAATGGCAGGTGCATATGCGGCGAACTTGCCAGATTTTACTGTGCTGGCTGAACAGCAGGGCCCCGCAGTCGTTAATATCAGCATCACGCAAGTCACACGGCGGAGTGGGATGCATTTTCCAAACATGCCATATGATGAGAATCTTCAGGAATTCTTTAAGCGGTTCGGTATCCCAGGGTTTCCTGGTATACCTGGCTCACCAAACCAAGGCGGGCGAGAATATAAAACGA
>NVTX01000134.1 GCA_002401735.1 Methylophilaceae bacterium
GGGGCTGTGGTCGATGATGTTGATGCGTTTGTGGACGCAGCCGTTAATTTATATCGTGATAAAGGCATATGGGCGCAAGCGCAAAGTAATGCAACACATCATTTACARCATCAATTTAATGKCGAAACRCTAGCAAAAAAATTGATTGCTAACATCAAACAAGTACAACAAAACTTGGTATTGCATCGCCAAGATAATTTTACTGGCGCCATGTTGAAACATCACACCATGATGAGCACAAAGTATATGTCGCAATGGATTATGGAAAAAAATAAAACAAGCTAGCCATTATGTATTTATATAACAGTGATTGACCATTATCACTGCCAGTTTTGTATCACTTGCATGTTATTCTATCGCTTTGATCCTTGTAGCTAATCCCCATGACGAATAACGCAAACGAAACCTTCATCCTAAGTAAGGATGCCTCTTTAGAATCATCTATTAGCACCTTGCAAGGCAAGTTAAAGGCGCTTGGTATTCATGTGGAAGAAAAGTCATGGTTGAATGAAGTGGAAGGCATTTGGTCCGTTCATGTGACTAACCGAGATTGCCCGCGGTTGTTTACCAATGGGAAAGGTGCTTCACAGTTRGCAGCRCGGGCKAGTGCGTTGGGYGAGTACTTTGAGCGGTTAGGCACCAACTATTTATGGACGGATTTTTACCTAGGTGAAACCATTGCCAATGCGAGTTTTGTGCATTACCCAAATGAGCAGTGGTTTCCACTGCAGGGTGATGCATGGCCGGATGGCATACTCACACCAGAGCTACAAAAATTYTATAAYCCAGAAGRYWCWGTSGTTGCAAGCCAGYTAATTGATTTAAATTCTGGGAATAAAGAACGCGGTATTTGTACGATTCCTTATACGCGTTTGCGTGATGAGAAAATGGTCTTGTTCCCTGTTAATTTGATTGCCAACTTATACGTCAGTAACGGCATGAGTGCGGGAAACACACTAATGGAGGCTCGTACACAAGCGCTAGCTGAAATTTTTGAACGGAATATTAAAAATAGAATTATCGCAGAAGGTATTTGTTTACCAGATGTACCAGAAGAGGTGATTGCTCGCTATCCGCGGATAGCCGCAGGCATCAAAGGTTTACGTGATGCGGGCTATGGCATTTTAGTGAAAGACGCTTCACTCGGCGGTGAATATCCTGTGATGAATGTGACGTTGTTGCACCCTGAAGACCAGGGTTGTTTTGCCAGCTTTGGTGCGCACCCACGATTTGAGGTGGCATTAGAGCGYGCATTGACTGAACTGATACARGGCCGTGCGCTTGATAACCTAGGTGGGTTTGTTAAGCCCGGTTTTGATATGGATGAAATTGCTGATCCGCAAAACCTTGAAATTCATTTTGTGGATTCTAGCGGCGTGATTAGCTGGGAGTTTTTACGTAATACACCAGATTATGAATTTGTTGATTGGAACTTTGGTACGACAACAGAGGAAGATTACTATTGGTGTGTGAATACAATTCATAACAGTGGCCATGATTTGTACATTGCCGACTTTGATCACTTGGGTGTGTATTCATGTCGTATTTTTGTGCCTGGCATGAGCGAAGTATATCCAGTAGAAGAGTTGGAGTGGCAGAACAATACGGTGGGCAATAATGTACGCCCATACGCATTGCGCTTGCAAGATTTAACGACACAAGAGTCAGAAGTGTTATTAGAAACGTTGCTTGAAGTTGATTTAGCGGATGATCTTCATGTTTATATTTTGATTGGTTTATGTGCGGATGCAGACACACCGTGGTTGGCATTACGTATCGGTGAATTGAAAGCCTTAGCAGCGATTGCAGCGGGCGTAACGGATGATATATTAGATGGTTGTGAATGGATTGCGCAAATCAATGATTTRCCACCAGCACGCGCYAGTGTGTACCGATGTATTGCCGAGATTGTGCAAATTAGAGACACCTTAAAAAACGGTGATATCAACTTATTCAAAAACAACCTCGCGTTGATGTTCGGTGAAGAAACGTTCCAGCTAGCACTAAGCTTAGTGAACCAAGAAACACAGTATTTTGGTTTGGAAAATTTRGGWGCCAATATGGAAAACAGCAAAATGCATCAACAATTGCTAGCTGCTTACGATAAGGTTAGAGCGCCGCAGTTGGCATCGTGATTGATATCTAAACCGTATTATTTAACGAGTGACATTTGAAATCTGACAATACAAAATCTGTATTACACCCACGCAATCAACACCGGGATCGTTACAACTTTGATCAGCTAACGCAAACCTGTCCCGCTTTATCACCACATGTAGCATTAAATAAATATGGCGATGCTTCCATTGATTTTTCAAATCCACTAGCGGTAAAGGTGTTGAATCAAGCGCTGTTAATGCAGTTTTATGCTGTGTTGGATTGGGATATTCCTAAACACTACTTATGCCCACCAATACCTGGCCGCGCAGATGTACTACATTACCTTGCCGATTTGCTTGCAGGWGCTAATGACGGAGTGATTCCTAAAGGGCAATCAGTCCGAGTGTTAGATATTGGCGTGGGTGCGAATGTGATTTATCCATTGATTGGTCAGCACGAGTATGGCTGGCAGTTTGTGGGGACTGATATCGATGCAAACGCGTTAAAAAATGCGCAAAACATTGTGGATGCGAATGCGCTATCTCATGTTATTGAATTACGATTGCAAACAACGCCAACCGCTATTTTTAAAGGCATTGTCAAACAAGGTGAAATGTTTGACTTAACCATGTGTAACCCACCTTTTCATGGCTCTTTAGAAGAAGCACAAGCGGGTACGAAACGTAAATGGCGCGGCTTAGGTAAAGCAGGCGCAAAGCTGAATTTTGGCGGTCAAAGTACGGAGCTATATTGCAAAGGTGGTGAAGAGGCTTTTGTGACAGCAATGATTAATGAGAGCAAAAAAGTGGCAACACAGTGTCGATGGTTTACAACGTTAATCTCAAAATCGGCTAGCTTACCTAGTGTTTACCGTGCACTTAAAAAAGTAGCAGCACATGAAGTGAAAACAATAGAAATGAAGCAAGGTCAAAAGCAAAGCCGTATCGTGGCTTGGACATTTTTTGCATAAAGCAGTTATTTTCTATAAATAAAACCAAGTGCAATACCGGTTAATGTGAATTGTATTAACTGGAAGATGGTGTGATAGATCAAAAATTGAGAGATCGGCTCAATTTGGAATTTAGCCGCCGTAGCAAATCCCATGGCGGTATAAGTCATTAAGCCAATAATCAAATTAAATTTGATGCCGCCGATTATGGGTCTGTTTTCATTACTTTTATAAAATGGATACAGGTAACCGATAACAACGCCTTGAATTAGAATCGCTACAATGCCAAGAGGCATAATGGGTTGTGCCCGTTGAAAAGCGCCCCATTCAACGTAAAGGTCGTGGAAAAACACAATATGCCATGGGTAAGCCCAAGCCATTGTGATGATGAAATAGGCGATAACAAAGCTAATAAGTGTTGGGCTGCCCATTTAAATATTCTTTTAAACTACCTAAGAAATAATGATCCCATCCCTCTTTGCAAACGCTGTAACAAGCAATATCTTGCGTTAAACCAATGTGCGTAAAGTTAAGCGTTGTTACACCATTTTCTTCTGAAAAATCAAACCTTAGTGTTGTATCAAGCCATTCGTGAGGGTTCTTAAGGTCTTCCCAAATCATATTGGATTCACAACAGGTGAGCTCAATCAATTGGGGTGTATTCAACGTCTTAGCTTCAAATACCCAGTAAGACTTACCACCAAAGTTCGTTTTTGCTTTATCACCTAATTTTAAGAATTGTGCGCTCATTGGGGTCCACCAATCAGACATACGTTCTGTAATCGCTAGATAGGCTTTCTCGATAGAAGTGGAGGTCGTAATGGTTGCCGTGTAATTGTTCATTGAGCTTGCTTTGTATTAAGCAGGTTTTGCATTTTATCCAGCGTACCCATCCAACCAGCACGATGTCTTTCACAGGATGCTTCATCCATGAATTTCTGGTGGCTTAGCACCATCTCTGTCCCCGTTTCTATTTCAAAAAACTCAACAGTCACAATGGTAACAACACCAGCCTCAGGGAGTGGTGGCTCCCATATCCAAGTGAAAACCAATTTTTCTGGCTGCTAGAATTTCTAGATATTCGCCATGCACATAGCTTCGCTCATCAGAGCAGCCTTTATCATCAAATCCAAACCTGTATTTTCCTTTTGGTTGCGGATCTATTTCAATAAAACCAAGGTTAATATCTTCTGTAGGCCCCATCCATTTTAATAAATGCTCTTTGTTTAGCCACGCCTCAAAAACCATTTCTCTAGGGAAAGGTAGCTTTCGTTTTAATTGTAATTCTATCAAGCCATTTTCTTTTAATTCAGCCATTATTTTTCCTCACTTATGCTATGTAAGTAGTTTTCTAATGCATCGAATCGTTCATTCCAGAATTTTTCATAACGAGAGACCCAGTCCATAATTTCTTTTAAGGGTTCTGGTTCCATATGCAACATGTGCGTGCGTCCCTCTTTTTGTCTAGAGAGCATGCCAGCTCTTTCTAGAATATGGAGATGCTTGGTCATTTGTGATGGCGTCTCATCCAAAGGCGATGAGACATCAGCGACCGATAAGTCACTTTGGGATAAATGTTCTAGTACTTTCCTGCGCACAGGGTGAGACAACGCAAAAAAGACGTCGTCAATTTGGTGTTCTCTTTTCGTATTCATATATAATATACTATAAGGTGTATTATAATTTTGCAAGTGTTTTATGTGTAAATTTCTTAGAAAATTCTTAGGTTAGTTACTGGAATATTAGCTTGAGTTGTCGGTAGCCGCCCACAAGAAGACAATTCTTGTATGTTTATTTTTGTTAATCATTACCCGCTTAGTTTTCATCACCGCATTAAACTCAGCAGTAATTTGATAGACCCCATTGGGTAACTTTGCTAATAAAAAAGGGCCTTCTGTTGAAACATTGAGGACAAGCTTTTCTTTCGCATCAAAAATATTGATGTTTACATCGGCAAGGTAAACTTCTTTACCATCCATTTTCTCTACTAGCACGATTTCGAGTGGGAAGTTTTTTGCGAGGCTTTTCATCTGACGAACACCATCTACACAGAT
>NVTX01000003.1 GCA_002401735.1 Methylophilaceae bacterium
GTTTCCATATCTTGATATAACGCTTTACGTGATTCATCATTAGGGCTTATTTGATATTGGTGGAACATATCTGGCGCTTCTGTTACAAAAACCTGATAGTTTTCTTTGAGATCAGAAATCGCTTCTTTTTCGGCAATACCAATGGCTAAATTTTCTAGTGTTTGAAAGTGCTGCAAAATAGATTTTGTGTAGGATTTGTAYTCATCTTTGGCGTTATGATCACTCAACAGAAAAGCATCAAAGAGCTCTTTCATTTGGCGGTATAAATCACCACGGGTTTGTTGAATTTCTTGCACTAAAGAATGAATGCGCTGAGACTCCTTCGCAGACTTATCCCACAAATGGATGCCGAAAGCACCACCCATGACCGCAAGCAAAATAAGCGCAATAAAAATGAGCTCGTGAACTAATAATAAATCACGGAGGGATTTAGATTTTGGTGCTTGAGAGGCTGGTTTAACCATTTGTTAATTTGAAAGAAACTGGGACTGAAATATTAAATGTACTGCCTTGCAGCAATTTAGGCGGGGCAGGAAATGGCGCGGCTTTTTTGACCATTGCTAAAGCGCGCTTATCCAACGAATCGTAGCCGCTACTATCACGCACGACTGCTGACAGTACGTTGCCACTACTGTCTATTTTGAGATCCAAGAGAACGACGCCTTCCCAGCCACGCCTTTGCGCTATTTTTGGGTAGGATTTATGTTTGGCAATCGCGCGGCCTAATATGTTGCCATATGCACTTAACGCATTATCTATATCGGCTTTGCTTGGTTCCGGTGGCGGCGGGGSCACGATAGGTGGTGGCTGTACGACAACCACTTCAGGTGCACTTTCAATCGTAGGTTGCACGGCAATTACTTCCTCTACTACTGGCGGCGGTGTGATTTCTGGTTGTGCCACAGGAGGGGGTGCTACTTTTTTGATGGGTTTAGGTTTAACAACAGGCTTAATTTTTTTCTTGATAGGCTCTGGTTTGGGTGGTTCAGGAATGTCTATTGAAGGCAGCGGCTCTGCAATTGGTGCAGGGGCTGGTGGAGCAGGTTGTTGCAGCTCAATTTTTAGTACCTGTGGGGTTTCTTTTTCGCTAGTAAAATTAAAGTTTGGTACGACAACCGCGATTAATAGATGCAATAAGATAGAGGCAGTAATTGCCCAAATAATTCCATTTCCATCAAAGCGGGTGTTGTTAATTGAGATGTCCAAAGCAATGTGTTTTTAAAGGTAAGCCGTTGATTATACTATGGCTTGTATGGGTTTGTTAATTGGAAATTATGGCTTTTATAAACCATAATTGAATGATTATGTTAAATAAGCCCTTCTAGCACTTGCACATTTACCATGGTGCCTGGTTCGCAATGGCCGATATCTTCATTCAATACAATAAAACAGTTCGCTTTGCTCATGCTGCTAAGAATGCCTGAACCTTGATTTGACAAAGGTTTCACCTTCCACTCACCATCAATTTCAAACAATAACCCACGCTGAAATTCTGTTCGTCCCTGCATTTTTTTGATTGGCTCTATACATTCAACTTGGAACAGTGGAAAATCTTTGGCGGTGTTACCCATGAGTAATAAGAGTGCTTGGCGCACAAATTGATAAAACGTGACCATGGCGGAAACTGGGTTGCCTGGCAGCCCAAAATAGTGGGCATTACCCACTTTTCCATAGGCTAATGGGCGACCAGGTTTCATGTTTATTTTCCAAAACAAAACTTGGCCGTGTTTGCCAAGCAGTGCTTTCATATAATCTGCCTCACCCACTGAAACGCCACCACTGGTCATGACAACATCATTTTCGTTGGCCGCTTTTAGTAATGTGGCTTCTAGTAAGTCGGGTTGGTCAGGCACGACGCCAAAGTCGGTGATTTCAACACCCAACTGACGCAGCATGCCATAAATGGTGTAACGATTGCTATCGTAAATTTCCCCTTCTGCTAAAGGCTTTCCTACGCTGATTAATTCATCGCCCGTGCTAAAAAAGGCAACTTTTAACTGACGGCATACAATTACCTCGGCAATCSCCAGTGATGCGACGAGCCCTAAATCTGCGGCCTGCATTTTATGACCTTTACTTAAAACAGTTTCACCCATCTTTAAGTCTTCACCGGCTAAGCGTACGTTAGATCCTAGTTTAGGCTCTTCTAACAAGTTGATGTACTCACCCTTGTTAACCACTCGTTCTTGCATGACAACCGTGTCTGTCCCTTGCGGAATGACGGCTCCCGTCATGATTTTCACGCATTCACTTGCATGCACATCACCTTTAAAGGGTTTGCCTGCAAATGCGGTGCCCACAATTTTGATGAGCTTTATGCCCTCTACGTATTTAAATACAAAGCCATCCATCGCGCTGTTGTTATGGTTGGGTACATTGCTGGGGGAAACCACGTCTTGTGCCAATATGCGGCCTAAACTTTCGCGGATGGGAAGTGTTTCTGTTTCCGTAACAGGTGTTAAGAACTGCTGAATAAAGACGCGGGCCTGTTGTACCGACATGGCATTAGGATCGTAATCATCCATGCAGCTAGGGTTGGCGGCAAGTTCAGGTAGGGAGGCTTTAGTCATGATGTTGCTGTATCCAATGAATAATAAATTTGCATAGGGCTTGCGTGTCGTTGAGCGCTAATAATGGTTTTGAGCAGGTAATCGTTTCATCACAAGCAACGGCAATAATCGTTGGGTCAGTATCTGCCAGTAAAGGCAAGTTTAAACTTGGTCTATAGATTTCAATTTTTGGAATTTTTGTTTGTTTAAACCCTTCAACCAAAATCAAATCTGCATAATCTGTATTGAGCTGCGCAACGAGCGCATCTAAGTTTGCTTCATCTTTATGTTCAGGGGTGCGAAACATTTCTGTCATTAATGCCCAGCGCTTACCGGAGGCAATGAGTGTTTGCACTGCGCCTGCTTCTCGAATCTGATAACTATCTTTTCCTGGGTGATCGATATCAAATTTGTGATGGGCATGCTTAATTACGGAGACGCGAATGTTCTGTTTTGCCAGTGCAGGCAGCAGATTGGTAATAACCGTTGTTTTGCCAGCGTTACTCCCTGCTGCAACAATGCCTAAAATAGGTAACTTAGTCATTCCCTAATGTTAATGCCAAAGCTTCCAACGCTTCAAATGTATTCAAATTAACAAAAGCTTCAGTATTGTCATTAAACTCGACCTCGATATAGTTTAAGCTTTTTTGCCAAACACTGACTTTGCGTTCACCTTGGTCTAGATAAGTCACCAATGAAGGCAATACTGTTTTCTTCATTAAACAAAATACAGGGTGAGTATGGCCAGCACTCTTGGCCACAGCAATATCAGCGCCTTTTGCTGTTAACGCTTTCATCATGCGGTCTACTAGATCCTCTGGTAGTAGCGGCGAATCACATGGTGCGGTTAGTAAGTAGTCGTGTTTGCAATGTTTTAACCCTAGCGTAAAACCTGCCAATGGTCCGATGAAATCCGCATATTCATCTTTTAGAATGGGTAAGTTAAATGCTTTATATCGTTCAATCTCTCGATTGGCATTGATTAAGATTTCATCAACTTGAGGTGCTAAGCGTTCAATTGTATGTTGCACAAGTGGTTTATTTTGCAACGGTACTAAACCTTTGCCAGCGCCACCCATACGGTTTGCTTGGCCCCCTGCTAAGATAATGGCGGAAATATTCATATTGTTTTAACCACCTGTGTGAGACATAAAGCGTACAACAGCAGGTGCAGCCCGTTGCAAGTCAAAGTCATGGCCTTTAGGTTTGATCGTCATGCTGTTGATAATGGCCTCGATGAGAGGCATGTCATTTTCAGGATTATCTCTTAATAGCGGCATTAATTCGATTTTGTCTTCTTGTCCTAGGCATAAATAAAGCTCACCTTTGCAGGTAATGCGTACGCGATTACAGCTTTCACAAAAGTTATGACTATGTGGTGAAATAAATCCGATTTTGGTATCGGAATTGGCCACGCGCCAGTATTTTGCAGGTCCGCCTGTTGTCTCAGTGCTTGGGAGTAGTGTGTAATTGTCTTGTAGTCGTTTTAGTGTATCCGTATTGCTAACAAACGTGTTTTTACGCGCGTGATTGACTTCCCCTAATGGCATTTCCTCTATAAAGCTGATATCGATTTTTTTATCAATGGCATATTGGACCAAGTCGGTGGCTTCATCATCGTTAATACCGCGCATGAGAACCGTATTAAGTTTGATGCCTTCAAATCCAACTTGGATGGCGCTATCAATGCCAGAAAGCACTTTGTTTAAATCGCCAATGCGGGTGATTTGTTTAAAACGTTCTGGGATAAGACTATCTACAGAAATGTTAATCCGCTTAACCCCCGCTTGATGTAGCTGCTTAGCTTGTTTGGTTAGTTGACTGCCGTTAGTAGTCAGTACTAACTCCTTAAGTCCGTTTAACTGACCAATTTCTTTAAAAAGCCATTGTGCATTTTTACGGACTAAAGGTTCTCCACCTGTAATACGCACTTTAGTTACCCCTAGTTTGACGAAGACTTTAACAAGGCGTGCGCATTCTTCTAAGCTAAGGACTTCATTGCGAGGTAAAAACGTCATATCCTCTGCCATGCAATACTGGCAACGAAAGTCGCAGCGATCCGTAATAGAAAGGCGAATATAATCGACTTGTCTACCAAATTGATCAGTCAGTTTTTGTGGTAAATGATCCATAAGTTGAAGTTAAGTTGTGGTTAAGTTAAATTAAATTTCAGTTAAGTTAAATTTCAGTTAAGTTTTAAGTTAATACAAATTGTGATCTAAACGTTATTTTATGCTCTTTTTAGGGTTTGACAGCAGTAATTTTAGTATATTATTGTAAGGATAATYACAATTTATTAACAATTGGGGATGAATGTTGGTTAATAAGCTTTCTACCGTCGATTTAGAAAAGATCGATTCACATATTATTGCACATCAAAAAGTGCCTGGGGGCTTAATGCCCATGCTACATGCGATTCAGGATGACATTGGTTATGTGCCAGAAGATGCGTATCCTCAAATTTCACAAGCGTTGGCGCTTTCAGTTGCTGAGGTGCATGGGTTTGTGACGTTTTATCATTATTTTAGGACGCACCCCGTAGGTAAGCATGTGTTGCAAATTTGTCGTGCAGAATCCTGTCAAGCCATGGGCTCGGAAAAGCTGGAAGCTGACGTTAAAGCAAAGCTAGGCGTTGACTATCATGAAACGACAGCCGACGGCGAAGTAACATTGCTGCCAGTGTATTGTTTAGGTAACTGTGCTTGTTCCCCCGCCGTCATGATGGATGAAGAGGTTTATGGCCGTATGGATGCGCAGCAAGTCGCTGAATTAGTTATTGAGGTCAGCAATGGTTAAAGGCACGCCAATTAAAGTCTTTGTCCCTCGTGATTCGACTGCGCTCTCCTTAGGTGCAAATCGGACGGCAAAGGCGATTCAAGCAGAAGCAGATAAACGCGGTATTGAAATAACATTGGTGCGTAATGGATCACGTGGCCTATTTTGGTTAGAACCTTTTGTTGAGGTGGAAACAGATAAAGGTCGTGTCGCATTTGCGCCAGTTAAACCTAACGATGTTGCGAGCCTGTTTGATGCAGACTTTCTAAATGCAAAAGCACACCCTTTAAATTTGGGGCTAACAGAAGAGCTTGATTGGTTGAAAAAACAACAGCGCTTAACGTTTGCACGTGTCGGCATTACGGATCCAGTATCGCTAGATGACTACATCGCACATGATGGTTACAAAGGCCTAAAAGCAGCATTAAAAATGACTGGTGAAGAAATTGTGAAAACAGTCACCGATTCAGGCTTGCGAGGTCGTGGTGGAGCGGCTTTCCCAACAGGCATTAAATGGAATACAGTATTAGGTGCCGCAGGTGAACAGAAGTATGTGGTGTGTAATGCTGACGAAGGAGATTCGGGTACCTATTCAGACCGTATGGTGATGGAGGATGATCCTTTCGTACTGATTGAGGGGATGACGATTGCTGGTGTTGCTGTAGATGCAACACAAGGCTATATTTATTTGCGTAGTGAGTACCCACATGCATTGCATATTCTAAACGAAGCCATTGCAACCGCTTATGCGGCTGGATATCTAGGTGATGATGTGGATGGTTCTGGTAAAGCGTTCCACTTAGAGGTGCGTCGTGCCGCAGGTGCCTACGTATGTGGCGAAGAGACTTCTATGCTAGAAAGTTTAGAAGGTAAGCGTGGTTTAGTGCGCTTCAAACCACCACTTCCAGCATTAGAAGGATTATTTGGGAAACCAACGGTTGTCAATAATGTCATAAGTTTAGCGACGATCCCGATTATTTTGGACAAAGGTGCGCAATATTATGCTGACTATGGCATGGGTCGTTCGCGTGGCACTTTGCCGATTCAGTTAGCGGGCAACATTAAGCACGGCGGCCTAGTAGAGCTAGCCTTTGGAACGACTTTAAGAGAATTGCTATATGATTTTGGTGGTGGCTCAGCAACGGGGAAACCCATTAAAGCCGTACAGGTTGGTGGCCCATTAGGGGCGTACTTGCCAGAAAGCCAATTTGATACGCCGATGGATTATGAGGCATTTGCCAAGCTTTGGGCGGTATTGGGCCATGGTGGTATCGTTGTGTTTGATGATACGACCGATATGGCAAAAATGGCGCGTTATGCGTTTGAGTTTTGTGCCATAGAAAGTTGCGGAAAATGTACGCCTTGTCGTATTGGCGCAACGCGTGGTGTGGAAGTGATGGATAAAATCACTTCAGGTAAAGACCACACAAAAAACATACAGCTTTTACGCGACTTGTCTGACACCATGTTAAATGGTTCTTTGTGCGCATTGGGTGGCATGACGCCGTACCCAGTCATTAGTGCTTTGAATCATTTCGGTGAAGACTTTGGTTTGGATAAACAAGATAAAGAGGGCGCCGCTTAATTCGCGGCAAAGGATAACACCATGGATGATATTAAATGTAGCGCTATCAACACTGAGACATTAGCGTACGACCCAGAAACAGATTACGGTACACCTAAAAAAACCAGTGAAACGCAAGTCATGCTGAATATTGATGGTGTGGATATCACTGTGCCAGAAGGTACATCGATCATGCATGCTGCGCAGTTAGGCGGCATTACCGTTCCTAAATTATGTGCGACAGATTCTTTAGAGCCGTTTGGTTCATGTCGCTTGTGTTTGGTTGAGATTGAAGGGCGTCGTGGGATGCCAGCTTCTTGCACTACTCCAGTGGCAGAAGGCATTGCCGTTAAAACGCAAACAGATAAATTAGCGGATGTACGTCGTGGCGTAATGGAGCTTTATATCTCAGACCACCCCCTTGATTGTTTAACCTGTTCGGCTAATGGTGATTGCGAGCTACAAGATATGGCTGGCGCTGTTGGTTTGCGTGAAGTACGTTRTGGYTATGAAGGGAAAAACCATTTAAAAGCAGAAAAAGATGAAAGCAACCCATACTTCACTTTTGACCCTTCTAAATGTATTGTTYGCTCACGCTGTGTACGCGCATGCGAAGAAGTGCAAGGTACGTTCGCGTTGACCATTGATGGTCGTGGGTTTGATAGTAAAGTGTCAGCAGGCAATAAAGATTTCATGGATTCAGAATGTGTTTCATGTGGTGCGTGTGTACAAGCTTGTCCAACCGCAACGCTGATGGATAAGACGGTGATTGAGGCAGGCACCCCAGAGCATAAAGTCACCACAACTTGTGCCTATTGTGGTGTTGGTTGTAGCTTTGATGCTGAAATGAAGGGTGATGAAGTGGTTCGCATGACGCCGAATAAAGATGGTGGCGCTAATCACGGACATTCCTGTGTGAAAGGACGTTTTGCTTGGGGTTATGCAACCCATCAAGACCGGATTACGACGCCGATGATACGGAAGAGCATTCATGATGAATGGCAACAGGTTGGTTGGGACGAGGCGATCGAATATGCCGCCAGCGAAATTAAGCGTATTCAAGCTAAATATGGAAAAGATTCCGCGGGGGGCATTACCTCATCACGTTGTACCAATGAAGAAGTTTACGTCACACAAAAGCTTGTTCGTGCGGTATTTGGTAGTAACAATGTTGATACCTGTGCACGCGTGTGCCACAGCCCTACCGGTTATGGCTTAAAGCAAACATTAGGTGAATCTGCTGGTACGCAAACATTTGATTCTGTGATGGAATCTGACGTGATTTTTGTAATGGGTGCTAATCCTACGGATGCACATCCTGTCTTTGGCTCGCAAATGAAACGTCGTTTGCGCGAGGGTGCTAAGTTAATTGTGGCGGACCCACGTGCGATTGATCTGGTAGGGAACTCACCGCATGTCCGTGCAGACTACCATTTGAATTTGCGTCCGGGTACTAACGTTGCGTTGATTTCTGCGATGGCGCATGTCGTCGTGACAGAAGATTTAGTCAAAGAAGATTTTGTGAAAGAACGTTGTGAGTGGGATTCATTTGTGGTTTGGCGTGATTTTGTTGCTAAACCAGAAAACTCACCAGAAGCGCTGGCAAAAGACATCGGGGTTGATGCTGAAAAAATACGTGAGGCGGCACGCTTATTTGCGACTGGTGGTAACGCAGCGATTTATTATGGTTTAGGGGTGACAGAACACAGCCAAGGCTCTACTGCCGTGATGGGTATTGCTAACCTAGCGATGGCCACAGGCAATGTAGGGCGAGAAGGTGTAGGCGTCAATCCATTACGAGGACAAAATAATGTGCAAGGGTCCTGTGATATGGGTTCTATGCCACATGAGCTTCCAGGCTATCGACATGTGTCAGATGATGCGGCGCGTGCAGAGTTCGAGGCAGCTTGGGGTGTGGAGCTAAGTGCTGATCCAGGTTTGCGTATTCCTAATATGTTGGATTTGGCAGCAGAAGGTAGTTTTAAAGCGCTTTACTGTGTTGGAGAAGATATCGCACAGTCGGACCCAGATACTAAGCATGTGACGCATGCACTAGAAAGTATGGAGTGCGTTATTGTGCAAGATTTATTTCTAAATGAGACCGCCATGTTTGCTCATGTGTTTTTCCCTGGCGCCTCATTTCTAGAGAAAAATGGGACGTTTACGAATGCTGAACGTCGCATATCTCCAGTTCGCAAGGTCATGGCACCTAAGAACGGGATGGAAGATTGGGAAATTACCGCAAAATTGTCTACAGCGCTTGGTTATGAAATGCAGTATGAACATGCTAGTGACATCATGGACGAAATTGCTGAGCTGACACCAACCTTTAAAGGTGTGAGTTTCAAAAAACTGGATGAATTGGGTAGCATACAATGGCCATGTAATGATGAAGCGCCAGCCGGTACGCCGACCATGCATGTGGATGAATTTGTMCGYGGYAAAGGTAAATTCTTTATTACACAATATGTACCAACATCTGAAAAAGTGAATGGGAAATACCCATTAATCCTAACAACGGGGCGTATCCTTAGCCAATACAATGTGGGCGCACAATCTCGCCGTACACCAAATGTAGCGTGGCATCATGAAGATAGAATCGAAGTGCACCCGCATGATGCAGAAGAACGAGGCATACAAGAGGGTGACTGGGTAGGTGTTGCGAGCCGTGCAGGTGAAACTGTATTACGCGCTAAAATTACAGAGCGCGTGCAGCCAGGCATTGTATATACCACTTTCCATCACCCAGAGTCTGGTGCCAATGTCATTACGACTGACAATTCTGATTGGGCGACTAACTGTCCTGAGTTTAAAGTGACTGCTGTGCAAGTAACGAAAGTACATCAAATGTCTGATTGGCAGAAAGAATATAAAACGTTTAGTGAATCACAAATCGGGTTGACGGGTGTATTGCCGTCGAAACCAGCTGTGATTGAATAGCGATTTGAATGAAAAAAAAGGTTGCGATAGCGACGGCGCCAACACAAGAATATTCCGTACAGCGTTGGCGTGATGGTACGTTAACGAAGACGACAGATCAATTGGCCGAGGAAGTGCCCATTGCGCTGGTGTATAACGGCGTATCTCATGTGGTGATGTTGGCGACACCGCAGGACTTGGAAGACTTTGCTCTGGGATTTTCCTTAACAGAAGGTGTTTTGCAAGACAAGAATGAGTTGTACGGCGTGGAAGTGCAGCAGCAAGAAAACGGCATTGGACTGCATTTGGATATCGCTAGCGAACGGTTTGCACTGCTAAAAGGGCGCAGGCGTAATATGGTCGGCCGCACAGGGTGTGGTTTGTGTGGCGCAGAGAGTCTGGCGCAAGTTTTTCATTTGCCGGATGCTAGCATTCAAAACACAGCGTCAAGTAAACTAAGTATGCAAAGTGTTTTTAGAGCACACGACAATATTCGATCTTTGCAGACATTGCAGCAGTTGACTGGCGCTACACATGCTTGTGCTTGGGCGGATACGGATGGAGAGATTCAATATGTTCGAGAAGATGTTGGCCGGCATAATGCACTAGATAAATTGTTAGGTGTCTTGATTGAACAAGATGTAAGTGGCGGATTTATTTTAACGTCTAGCCGCGCAAGTTATGAAATGGTACAAAAGGTAGCGATGGTGGGGTTTGATGTGCTGGCTGCTATTTCTGCCCCCACTGGTTTGGCTGTGCGTATTGCAGAAGAATATGGCATTACTTTATTAGGTTTTGTACGAGACCAACAATATGTGGCTTATAGTCACGCTAATAGAATGACGGAATAGGTGTAGCATGGAAACAGGAAAATTAATMACAATGGCGAACCAAATTGGTGAGTTCTTTTTGGCGTATCCAAATGAGGATGAAGCTAAAAAAGAGCTGGCTGATCATCTACAGAARTTTTGGAATTCCGTCATGATTGATTCGATCGTGACGCATGTGAAGCAAAACCAAGGGCAAGGTTTGCATCCACGTGTCATAGAAGCAATTAAGCAGCATATTGCTTAGCATTGATGGATGTTTTTTCAGCTAGTTTATTAATAGCACCTTTAATCTTTTTAGCAGCTTTACTCTATTCTTCAGTAGGGCATGGGGGTGCTTCRGGTTATTTAGCGGTGATGGCGTTAATGAGTGTCGTGCCAGAAAGTATGCGGCCGGCTGCACTCACATTAAATGTGCTGGTTAGTTCAATAGCGTTATACAAATTTTATCGTGTAAACGCATTTTCTTGGCAGTTGTTGCTACCTATTATCTCAGGGTCGATTCCTTTTGCTTTTCTTGGCGGCTTGATTACGTTACCAACTTATATTTATAAGCCCGTTATCGGGGTTGTACTGGTCATTGCTGCATGGCAAATATTTAGCYGTGCAAGTCATATTCCTAGCARTATAAAGCAAAGTCCAGCTAAATTTTTACTCGTTGGGTTAGGGGCGGTGTTGGGTTTGCTATCGGGGTTAACGGGCGTCGGCGGTGGAATCTTTTTGAGTCCAATACTGCTTTTAATGAATTGGGCAGAAACCAGAATGATTTCCGGTATTGCTGCTGCATTTATATTAGTCAATTCTATAGCTGGTTTGGCTGGCGTATTAACGCAAGCATATGTATTGCCAACAGGTTTAGTAACATGGTCTTTCGCAGCCGTCATTGGCGGCTTAATTGGTGCAGAGTATGGCAGTCGCCGTTTGGCTAGTCCAGCAATACGTAAGCTGTTAGCACTGGTGTTGGCTATTGCAGGCGCCAAGATGTTGTTGACGCTTTAAGGTTGCTGTTGAAATAGTCTGAACTTCTCTTTGCGGTCGCGAATACGTTTTCCACTCCAGATTTGATGCCAATCAGACCCCAAATTCACTTTCTTTGGCCTTCTATCATCTTGAATCAAAAATAAGTCGCAGTTGATGTTTTCTCCAGCTTGCGCGGTATACGTTTTAATATTGGCATAGTAATGTAATAAATCTTGCTGGGCACTGCCTAAGTTTTCACTGGTCATGCAGGCATATTCTGTCGGCAATGCATTTTTTAAGCTGGTGAATACTGGGCCATAACTACGTGCGGAATCTATCATTGGCAACCAAAGTGTCATGAGTAGCGTCCATATAAATGTCATCCCAATGGCCCAATTTGTTGCTGCTGAGCGATTGGAGTGCTGTGAGCGGAATGCTGCAAACARCCATATGAGGGTGATAGCAGATGCTGCGGTCAGTGCAAAAATACTAAAATCTAATTGCGTTAAGCCAGAAAGATAAACCAAGCGTTCTTTAATTTTAGCAGGATTGCCTGACATCATCGAACCCCAGCCGAGCCAGATCAGAAAGCCGAGAAAGCCAAATAATATTAAACCAAACCAATTAAGTGCGCTTGCCGCTCCGCGTTTTAAGGTTTCTATACTGCCAGCTGCCAACGCAGTTAGTGGAATAAGGAGGGGCAAAGCAAATATGCCTTTACGCTCAGTAAGAAACCCGATCACTGCAAATGCGACAAGAAAGAAGGTAATGCATAGTTGAAACTTGGGTTCGGTTAATAGTTGTGTCCGATAACGCCATAATGCCCAGCCAGCTAAAGGGAGGGAAGGCCACGCATACCACAGTAAGAGGTTTGCAAAGTAAAGGTGAAAGCTGCCGAACATTTCGACTGATGCTGCCCACCATGGGTTAAAGCGTTGAGGTGTTAAGTTCAGACTTATTAAGGCCCAAGTTAATATGATTGGGCTAGCAATGAGTATTGAAATACCAACTACTTTGGCAAAGCTGGTTGTGCGCCAAGCCTTAAAAAAACAGGGTAATGTTACACAGGTGAGTAAGATGATGGTTAAAGGCAAGAGGCCTGTGGAAAGGAAGCTGACGCTCATGCCGACCCCTAGTAGTACACTTGCTCGGTAAGGGCGTCTTTTAGCAAGAGACAATGCGTAAAAACTTGCAGCAACGCCCGTTAGTGCTGAAACAGCAGGGGCGATAGTATGTGCGCTGATGACTAAGCCAATGGCACTAATAAAGATAAATGTCGTTTGCCGACCAAAGCCTTTACCCCAGAGCTCTCTCCCTGTCATGCCGACCATCAGTAAAGTAATCAGCATCCATAAGCCAGTCGCAATACGTGCGCCATCATGCAAAGGCARTAGGCTRCTAAATGCTTTTGCCGTKAGYGCWGCGCTTAAGTAATACAGTGGAGGGTTGGTRATTTGSYTRTTRCTRATAGCGGTTGGYGTMAGGTARTTRCCATGATCAATWACGTTTGTAATCGTACTAATCGCCTCAGATTCAAATGGTTTCCAAGGGTGATGCCCGAGGATACCCATGACTAGCCAGATAGCACATAAGATAATGAGTAGACGTGTTTTCGCTCGCTCCCCTATACGCGCACGTGGGGTAGAGAGGGTGCCTTGCCAGTCATGGTCGAGATCAAAACGCATATTGTTTAGCGGTAAAATAATTCAGATGGTTGAATTTTAGCATTATGTGTTTATAGCGTATGGTTTATTGCTAGAAATGTCAGCAATAAAAAAAGGCAGCTAAGCTGCCTTTTTTAGTGCACATGTAAATTTACATGCCATATTTCTTTTTGAATTTATCAACACGACCAGCAGTGTCTAGAATCATCTGCTTACCAGTGTAGAAAGGGTGTGATTTAGATGACACTTCAATCTTAACCAACGGATACTCGTTACCGTCTTCCCATTTAATGGTTTGTTTAGTTGYAATKGTAGAGCGTGTTAGAAAGCTAAAATCTGCACCAATGTCTTGGAACACGACTTCTCTGTATTCAGGGTGGATGCCATCTTTCATAATATAACCTTATCTATGTTTGTTAGTTGCTAACTTTGTAGCAGCTAAGCTAAATTAAACTTTTCATGCGAACTCGGCATTGTATTGCTTTTTATGATGCTAAGCAAGCGGAAAAGTAATGTTTACGCGTTATGTGACGGTTATCCGCCGCGGCGCATGCTGTCAAAAAAGTCAGCATTATTTTTTGTTTGCTTGATTTTATCGAGTAAGAACTCCATGGCGGCTAAATCATCCATTGGGTAAAGGAGCTTACGTAGTACCCATATTTTTTGTAACACATCTTTTTCAATTAATAGTTCTTCGCGGCGCGTGCTGGACTTATTGACATTAATAGCAGGGTAAATGCGTTTTTCAGCCATGCGGCGGTCTAAATGGATTTCCATGTTGCCGGTGCCTTTAAACTCTTCATAAATCACGTCATCCATACGAGAGCCTGTGTCTACTAGTGCGGTGGCAATGATCGTGAGTGATCCGCCTTCTTCGATGTTRCGTGCTGCGCCGAAGAAGCGTTTAGGCTTATGTAATGCATTTGCATCCACACCACCAGTCAATACTTTTCCTGATGATGGAATAACGGTGTTGTATGCACGAGCTAGACGGGTAATCGAGTCCAGCAAAATCACAACATCTTTTTTATGCTCAACCAAACGTTTGGCTTTCTCTAATACCATTTCAGCCACTTGCAAGTGACGTGCGGCTGGTTCGTCAAACGTTGAAGCGACTACCTCGCCTCTAACTGAGCGAGTCATTTCCGTGACTTCTTCAGGGCGTTCATCAATCAGTAACACAATAAGAATGACGTCTGGATGATTGGCGGTAATGGCATGTGCAATGTTTTGCATCATGACGGTCTTACCACTTTTCGGACTTGCAACCAATAGGCCACGTTGTCCTTTGCCGATAGGTGCAATGATRTCRATCACTCKGCCAGTCACATTYTCTTCGCTTTTAATGTCGCGTTCCAATATTAATGGTTCGGTAGGGAAAAGCGGTGTTAAGTTCTCGAATAAGATCTTATGTTTGGTGTCTTCAGGTTTTTCACCATTAACGGTATCAACTTTAACTAATGCGAAATAACGTTCTCCATCTTTTGGGGTGCGAATTTCACCTTGTAAGCCGTCGCCCGTATGTAGGTTGAATCTTCGGATTTGTGAGGGAGACACATATATGTCTCCAGGCCCAGCAAGATAGGAAGTGTCTGGGGAACGCAARAATCCAAAGCCATCTTGTAACACTTCTAATGTGCCATCTCCAAAGATACTATCGCCATTTTTGGCTTTGTTCTTAAGAATCGCAAAAATGACATCTTGTTTGCGCATGCGGCTAGCATTGTCGACTCCATCGGCAACCGCCATTTCCACTAGTTCGGTTACAGGTAGGTGTTTAAGATCAGATAGGTGCATGAGGAAGCTCGCTAGAANGGGGGGGTTGTTAAAACAGAAAGGTTAAGTGAATCTAGCTTCTAAATTGGTTGAAGCTAGGGATTCGTAGTAATTAAATGTTGCTATCAATAAAAGCCATTAATTGCGATTTAGATAATGCGCCAACTTTAGTTGCTTCTACATTGCCATTTTTAAATAGCATCAAGGTAGGAATGCCGCGAATGCCAAATTTGGGCGGCGTTTGCTGGTTATCATCGATGTTAAGTTTTGCAACGACTAAGCGGTCAGCATACTCTGTTGAGATGTCTTCTAATATTGGTGCAATCATTTTGCATGGGCCACACCATTCCGCCCAGTAATCTACCAAGACTGGTAGTTGGGATTGTAGTACTTGTTCTTCAAAGCTAGCATCGTTAAGATGAATAATTTTTTCGCTCATGAGGGCCTCAGCGGTTGAAATTTTAGGTTAATCTAGTAGTTAACAAACGTTTAATAGTTGATACTTTAGTTCGCTTGTTAAATAGCTAATGCTGTCTAAGGACTGCATCTCTAGATAATATGTTTCACAGTATAACAACATCGCAGGCCTTATATCAAGCTGTATTGGTAACGTTCAAAGGATGCTGTTCGCTCGATCAGTTTTGTAGCAAGTACTGTCGTTTCCTCACCCTCTTCTAGCAGTACTAAAGTCTCGCCAAGGGTTAACTCGCCAAGGGATACGATGATGCTTGCTTGCTGTTTGAGTGTGCTTAACTCAGGCAGTAATAAGCCTTTGATTTCAGCCTTTGATTTTTGAGGCTTAATGGTGATTGCTTTCACGTTAGGAGAAATCAACTCAAATCCAATATCTAGCTGGTCAAGCTCGTTGATGCTTGCCCAGCGGATGACGCCTAATTCCCAAACAAGGGTTTCATTRTTCTTGATGGCMGCAATATCACCTACTTGCATRGAYACTTGKGATGAATTGAATTTRCGGAGTGCRTAACCGCCAGCGCCCGTGTTTAAGATTTGCCAGCGAGAAGGTTTTATTGCCGCACTTTTGACGACCAAGTTTTTGTAGTCGTTACCTATTTTTGGTGCGAAATAATGCGCATCATGGATGCCGATGCCTAGCTCTATTCCATCATTCTTTTTAGCTCTGGAGAAAACCCTTAAAGGTGCTTTTCCGAAGTGATTAAYTAAATGGGTCAGCAAATCTTCATAATGGTTATTAAGGGCATTATTTGGCAGGCTGCCATCATTTGGCAACATGCCTTCTTTTAAGAGCTTAAGGTGTGTGTGGATACGTTTGGCAACATTAACTGTCAATAAAAACAAGTCGGTTTCACTGTTTGGTTCGTCATGACCTTTTGCGTAAGATTTAGGCGCTTTATTCCCGTCTAGCTCAATTAAGAATACGCCGACACTGCTTTCGATAAAGCCAATAGGGCTTAACTTAGCATCGTGCGCTACTTTTGTTAAGTATGTGTTTGTTTTAATGATATTTTGGCTGCTTAGACGATGGGGGTGCGCTAATGCTAATAATAAGACCTGCGTATATACCGCATCTACGGAGCTCTCTTCATCATCTGAAAGGGTTTCATTTACGGATAAAGTTTGTGCGTTTTGTTGGAGCGCACAAAAATATAATTGATGTAATTCTGCCCATAATGATTTTAAAGGGGCTTGGTAAGTCAGATAGTTAATAAACGCCGTTTCTTTGATTGCGTGTATGGCGCGCTGAATAACCAGTGCCGTAGACTTTTCGCTAGAGATGATTTTATTTTGCAAATCAATTAATGCCCACTTGTAACCGTAAGCGACCTCTTGCCAGAGCTTCTCTGTTATGTGGGCATACTCTTTTTGGTTTTTTGAAATAGGTAAGCTAGCATAGCTAAACTGTGGGATTAGTGCTTGTGAGACTTGAATAGCCGCTGTTCGGTACGCTTCAAGCGCATTAACACGATTCGAATACGYTATTCTTTGTCTGTTTAGCGTTTGTAACTCTTCGATTAAATCTGAAGCCGCTTTAATTGGGTCGCTATAAGGCAAATTACGTATAAACGCATTGATTTTGCTCGTGCGAGTTTCTGCCAGCAATACTGGATTGTCTTCTAGTTCTGGAAGCTTAAAGCTGATCGGCATGCAGGCTCCGTGTGTTTGGTTTACTATGGTAATTGGTCTGTTAGTCTATCACTTTATTTGTTTGGAGGAAATTAATCATGCCTCTGCTAAAGAAGATGTGCTTGGTTGTTCTGGTGGCGTTGATGACCTTTGTTGGTTGGGGAGTGTCGCATGCTTCAGATGCATTTGTGCTTAAAGACCTGGCAGGTGTAGAGCATCGCCTTAGTCAATACAAGGGGAAATGGGTTGTCGTGAATTATTGGGCGACATGGTGCCCACCATGTTTAGAAGAAATCCCAGATTTGGTGGCTTTGTATGATGGCCGAAAAGAACGGGATGTAATGGTGCTAGGTGTTGTGTTTGATTATGAAACAATCGAAGAAGTGAATGGCTACGTCGATGATATGTTGATGTCATAYCCAATTGTGCTAGGGAACGATAACGTCACTAAGCAAATTGGTAGTGCCGAAGTGCTGCCAACGACTTATATTTATAACCGTCAAGGAAAGCTGGTTAAAATCAAGCGAGGAATAGTCTCTAGACAGTATTTAGAGGCTATCCTTGGTGAGTAACATGGGCGCCGCAGCGCTGTGTTATTCGGGAACTGGTATTGCTGCGCCTTCACTGTCTAATATGTTGAGCTGGTTTTCTTCAGCAAACTGCATCAACTCTTCAAAACCCTCTGGATTCGTTGCTTTTAATTGCATATCGACTGCTAAGCACCTTATCCCATCAATCATTTCTGGTTTTAAATAAGGTGAGTAACGTAGTTTTCGATCCTCGCCAAAGGTGGCATAGCTGCTGCAAATACGGTCGACCCAATCACTAGGGCGGAAACGCTTGCCTTCACGCGTTAAGCTTTGAATAATAATTTCTTCAGTTTTGTTTCCCATATTACTTTAACGTCCTATTTTTCAATTTATTTAATTTGAGTATTCAAATACTTTGACGACTTTCACTACGCCGTCAGTGGTGCGTGCAATCTCTGTTGCTAAGTCGCCTTCATGATGACTCACGATACCCATGAGATATACTACGCTGGCTTCGGTCACGACCTTCACACTGTTGGCGGAGAAGTTCTTTTCAGCAACAAATTTACCTTTAACAATAGAGGTGAGGTAAGTATCGTTAGCACGGTCGCTGATGGATGTTTTTGGACCAACGACAATTTCATTGGTAATGTTACGCACGTTTTCAATCGCTTTCACAATGTTCTCTACTTCAGTTCTTGCTTCCTCATTAGGAACTTCGCCAGTCAGCAAAACATTCAGGTTGTAGCTGGTGATATTGATATGCGCTTCTTTGCTTAAAGTGGTTGCCATTTGTTTAAATGCTTTTAGCTCAATGTTTTCATCTTCCACGTAAATACCTGCGGTACGTCTATCCGTAGCGATAGCACCACCTGCGGCAGCACCACCGACGACGGCAGCAGTAATACACCCACTTAATTGGGATGTGAGGGTTAAGATGAATGCAGTGGAAAGTAGTATTCTTGTAACAGATGGCATTAAGGTCTCCTAGAAGTTATAGATAACACATATTTTTGTGCATGATACGCCGTTTACGCATCGAATGCATTACGTACCCATTCAATATTATCTAAATGGGCTTTGTTCATTAAAATTGCATCGAAACGGCAAGCACAATCTTGGTGTGTCTGTAAAAAATGCTGCGCCGTCGCAATAAGCTTTTGTTGTTTCTGTAATGTGATGCTGGCACCCGCGCTGCCAAACTGATTGTTAGAGCGAAGCCTAACCTCAACAAACACTAAGRTTTTGGCTTCTTTCATAATCAAATCAATTTCCCCAAATCGGCAATGATAGTTTTGCTTCACAAGTTTAAGTCCCTTGTTTGTCAAAAAAGTTTCAGCTATTTTTTCTGCCGCTAGACCAGCATTGTTTTTATTAATTTTCATTACCTATTTATTTTAATGGCTGTAACAAACGCTTCGCGTTAAAATTTGATTAATGAATGAATCAACATTATATGTGGTCGCAACGCCAATTGGTAATTTAGGCGATATTACGTTGCGTGCTTTAGAAGTGCTAAAAAGCGTAGATGTGATTGCGGCTGAAGATACGCGGCATACATCTGGGTTGCTCACCCATTTTGGCATCACAAAAAAATTGATCGCCGTGCACGAGCACAATGAGCGACAGTCAGCACAAGTTTTATTGTCACGGTTGCGAGCGGGTGAAAGTATTGCGTTGGTGACAGATGCTGGCACACCTGGTATTAGTGACCCGGGTGCAATTGTCGTGGATGTTTTGCGTGAGGAGGGGGTTAAGGTTGTCCCTGTTCCTGGTGCTAGTGCCGTCATAACGGCATTGTCTGCATCGGGTATTACCGAAGACGGTTTCAGTTTTGTTGGATTTTTGCCGGCAAGTGGGTCGCAGCGGCGTAAGCGCTTGGTCGCTTGCAAGTCATTAGCGCATACGTTGGTATTCTACGAGGCGCCGCATCGTATTGTGCAATGTGTTGCGGATATGTCCAGTGTTCTGGGTGGTGAACGGCGTATTACGATTGCGCGTGAATTGACTAAAACGTTTGAAACCTTTCACCGTTGTGCGTTGCGTGATGCGGAAGCATGGTTGGAGAGTGATCCTAATCAGCAGCGTGGCGAGTTTGTCTTATTGGTAGAAGCTGCGCCAGTTAAAGCTGAGGCGGCTATTAGCGAGGATGCCGAGCAGACGCTTAAAGTCTTATTGGCTGAGCTACCCTTAAAGCAAGCGGTTAAATTAGCCGCCACCATTACAGAAGCAAAGAAAAATGACCTATACGAACTTGCACTGCAATTAAAAGATTAAGATACCAATTATGACAAACAAAATCACGATAACGCGCCCAGATGATTGGCATTTACACTTGAGAGATGGCGCGGCACTAAAAGCTGTTCTGCCAGATACGGCAAAACAATTTGGCCGGGCGATTGTAATGCCAAACTTGCGCCCACCAGTGACAACGGCTGAGCTAGCTGTTTCATATCACGAGCGCATTATGCAAGCGCTCCCAATAGGCGCAAGCTTTCAACCTTTGATGACGCTGTATTTGACTGACAATACGACGGCGGAAGAGATTGAAAGTGCTAAGGCGACCAATCTTGTTTATGGCGTAAAGCTCTACCCTGCCGGTGCGACGACTAATTCCGACTCTGGTGTGACTGACATTAATAAGTGTGCGGATGCGCTGGCTGCGATGCAGGAAGTTGGTCTGCCTTTGCTGGTGCATGCTGAAGTGACGGATGCTGATGTGGATGTGTTCGATCGGGAGAAGGTGTTTATTGATCGCCACATGAAATCGCTAGTTGAAAGCTATCCTAATTTGAAAGTTGTGTTTGAACATATTACGACGAAAGATGCGGTTGAGTTTGTTGCCGCGGCTAGTGATAATGTGGCAGCGACAATTACGGCGCATCATTTATTAATGAACCGTAATGACATATTCAAAGGCGGTATTCGCCCACACCATTATTGCTTACCTATATTAAAGCGAGAAGAGCACCGCTTAGCGTTGGTGAAAGCTGCGACTTCAGGTGGCGCTAAATTTTTCTTAGGAACGGATAGTGCGCCGCATGCTAAAGGCGCTAAAGAAGCGGCTTGTGGCTGTGCTGGTATGTATACCGCACATGCTGCGATTGAATTGTATGCAGAAGCCTTTGAAGCGGCGGATGCGTTAGATAAACTGGAAGGGTTTGCTAGCTTTTACGGCGCGGACTTTTATGGCTTAGTTAGGAATGCTGAAAAAATCACTTTGGTCAAAGAAAGTTGGCAAGTGCCGGAAAGCTATCCTTATGATGATGGTGTGTTGGTGCCGTTACGAGCTGGGCAAAGTATAGGTTGGAAAATTATATAGCTTGTACCTGCTTGTTTATTTAGTTGCGGTTGTTGAGGTTGCCGGTTTTTACACCCGCAAGGGGTGTCCCCAACTTCGCTAACTGCTAAAGCGGTAAGTCGAATGAGAAACCATTAAGTCAGTTGAGATGTTAAAATAGCCCTGAAGTTAGCTAGACAGTCGCCGTCACACTTGTGTGAAGGAGGAAAGTCCGGGCTGCATAGAGCAAGATGACGGCTAACGGCCGGACGCCGCGAGGCGAGGAATAGGGCCACAGAGACGAGCGTATTTAGTTACGGTGAAACGCGGCAACCTCCATCTGCAGCAAGACCAAATAGACTGGCAATAGGCGTGACTCGCGCTGCTAGTGGGTAGGTTGCTTGAGCGCATGAGCAATTGTGTGCCTAGATGAATGACTGTTACGTGCAGCAATGCACGACAGAACCCGGCTTATCGGCTAACTTCACAATCGACTTGGCGCTTAAGCGCCAAGCGAGATTGGGGACGCCCTTTACGGGTGTTCAATGTTCCGCAATGCTTTTGCAGTTCCCAAGAGGATAACCCTCGCAAGGGTTCAATTTCTCGCTATGCCGTACCGAGAAGCGCCTCTTACCCCACTTTNNANNNNCTATGCTATTTATCCGTGAAGAGACGCCCTAACAGTGCATTCGGCACTTTCCAGCCAGCCTTTTCTATCTAAACACACCATTTTTAGCGCATCACTTCACATAATTTTCCCGTAACTTTTACGCTAAATTTTTTCATCCCAAACAATTCAAACACATACCAAAGAGTACTAACGTCTAACATTCAGTTGCTTGTATAAGTATATGATTATTAACATGTTTGTTTTTATGCAAAAAATGCGCTAAGTCCTTGTCTTGTAAGAAAAAAAGCTTGCTTTAAGCCATTTTTTGCTCTAAAGTTTGTTTTGTGGGAAAAAGTGGTGTTTTGTGGGGAATAGTTAACGAGTTACTAAGGGTGTTAACTATTCCTTACGTTTCACAAGACATCCCCACAAGAATTTTAACAAACAAAATGGGTGGTAAGTGAAAAGTGTTTAAAGGTGCTGCAAGTTTAAATATGGATGCAAAAGGACGTTTGGCAATCCCAGCTAAGCACCGTGATGCATTGCTTGCACAGTCCGGCGGTGAGATGGTGTTAACTGCTCACTCACATCCTTGTTTGTTGTTGTACCCGGCGCCAGCATGGGAGCCGATTCAATCCAAAATCATGAGTTTATCTAGCTTCGATAAGAAGTCAGCAGCATTGCAGCGCCGGCTGGTGGGTTATGCCGAAGATGTTGGTGTAGATAGTGCAGGCCGAATGCTTGTTTCGCCAGTGTTGCGTGAATTGGCTGGCTTGACGAAAGAGGTGATGTTGGTTGGTCAAGGTAGCCATTTTGAGTTGTGGAGCAAAGAAGCTTGGTTGAAAGAAAGCGAAAGTGCCGTGAATGAAGATGGTGAGTTTGAAATGCCATCGGAGCTGGAAGGCTTCTCATTATGATGCGGGGCGCTACTCCAGCGCCCTCGCCAGCACCCGTGTCRCCAAATTCTGARCAAGCAGCGCAYACGGCAGTGTTGCTGAATGAGGCGGTGGACGCACTYGACATTAAAGTTGGTGGTACTTATATAGATTGCACGTTTGGGCGTGGCGGTCATAGCAAAAAAATATTGGAACGGCTGGGGAAGCAAGGCCGCTTATTTGCGATTGATCGTGATTTGGCAGCTTATACAACAGGGCAGGCAATTACTGATGCGCGGTTTCATATCGAGCATTTGCCTTTYTCAGAATTAAATYACTTAGCAGTAAAAAATCAATTACCCAGTGTGGATGGCATTTTACTGGACTTGGGTATTTCATCGCCACAAGTAGATGAAGGTGTGCGCGGTTTTAGTTTTAGATTGGACGGTCCTTTAGATATGCGTATGGATCAAACGAGTGGGCTGACGGTAGCAGAACTGTTGACCACTATTACGGAAAAAAAACTCGGAGAGGTAATTAAAGATTATGGTGAAGAACGGTTTGCTAAGCAGGTTGCAAGGGCGATTATTAAGGAGCGCACTGACGGGCGCGCCATCACCACTACAGGGGAACTTGCCAAGATCGTGGCGGATGCAATCCCCAAGATCGAACCGGGGAAGAACCCTGCAACGCGCACCTTTCAAGCTTTACGGATTTTCATCAATCAGGAGCTTGAGGAGTTATCGCTAATCTTGCCGCAATGTTTGGACTTGTTGGCTGAGGGTGGACGGCTGGTGGTGATTAGTTTTCATTCGCTCGAGGACCGTGCAGTAAAGCGTTTTATTAAATCCGAATCGGATCGGGACAATTTACCTTCTAATTTTCCAGTCAGAGCTGAGGATTTACCGCAGCCCAGAATGCTGGCAATTGGAAAGGCGATAAAGCCATCTGCAAGTGAAGTGAAAAGTAATCCGCGCGCTAGAAGTGCAGTGATGCGGGTGGCCATGCGGACGGCAACACAATGACGCGTCTCAATTTAATGTTGTTTTGTGCATTAATTCTAGTGTGTTTGGGTGTTGTTACCGCGCAGCATAAGGCGAGAAAATTGTATTCGGCACATGAGCAACTTCAGGTGGCAGCAGCGAAATATAAAACGGAATATGAACAATTGAGACTTGAGCAAAGCACATGGGCAATGCATTCGCGTGTTGAGGAGATTGCAGCCAGGCAGTTGAAGATGGAAGTGCCGGATGCAAAACGAATACAAGTGATTGTATTGGATGAGTTAAATAAATAACATGGATTACAAACGACCACAACAGAACATGATCAGATTGCCGGCTTGGCGCAGGCGAGTTCTGCTTATTTGTTTGTTGCTGGGTTTTATGTTGCTGATGCTGCAAAGTGTGTATTTGCAAAATACAAAGAAAGATTTTTTACAGAAAAAGGGTAGTGACCGATATAGCCGAACCCTGAAGTTGCAAGCTGACCGAGGCAGTATTAGTGACCGGAATGGCGAGATACTAGCAGTTAATAGCCCGGTTGAATCTGTTTGGGCGAACCCTTCACGCGTGGAGATTAGCGCAAAACAAAAGCGCGCACTAGCGAAGCTGCTAAAAATAAAAACGAAAACAATTGATCGTAAGTTGGCAAACAAGAAGCGTGCCTTTGTTTATATTAAGCGTCGCATTTCGCCTGACCTAGCAAAGCAAGTAAAGGATTTGGGTATTAGTGGGGTTAATCTGGAGCAGGAGTATCGACGTTTTTATCCTGCGGGAGACGTAATTTCACATGTGGTTGGTTTTACAGGGATTGATGGTGTTGGACAAGAGGGCATGGAGTTGATGCAAAATGAGATGCTCTCCGGTTTGGCTGGTAAGCGCCGCGTTATCAAGGATAGAAAAGGGCGGATAGTCGAAGAATTAGAAGTGATTAGCGAGCCCCGTGATGGCCAGGAGCTTGTGTTGAGTATTGATCGACGCATTCAGTATTTGGTGTTTAGAGAGCTGGCTAAGGCGGTAGTTAGTTATAAAGCGAAAGCGGCTTCTGCTGTGATGTTAGATGCGAAAACGGGGGAAGTGTTGGCGATGGTTAATTTCCCTACCTACAACCCAAATAATCCGAAGAATATTAGAGGTAAAACACGTAATCGTGCAGTGACGGATATGTTTGAACCTGGTTCTACRATGAAGCCTGTTGCGGCGGCGGCTGGGATGCAATATGGCGGATACACGCCAACGACAAAAATTGATACTTCACTGGGGTATCTGAAGATAGGCCCCGCAACAATACATGACACGCATCCAAATGGTTTTCTTAGTGTTGCTGAAGTGGTGAAAATATCTTCGAATGTAGGTGCTGCAAAAATAGCATTGAGTTTAGATAGAAAAGAATTATGGAATACATTTAAGCAGTTAGGCTTTGGCACTCGGACAAAAGTGGGTTTCCCCGGAGAGGCGCGTGGGAAAGTGCGAGATTATAAAACTTGGCGGCCTATTGAGCAGGCCACAATGTCATATGGTCATGGTATTAGCGTTACGCTCTTGCAGCTTGCAAGGGCTTATACCGTTTTTGCGAACAATGGTGAGCTAAAGCCTGTGTCTTTAATAAAGATAGATAAAGTGCCAGAAGGAAGGCAAGTTTTTTCAGCGAAAGTTGCTAATGATGTGAAAGATATGTTGGAGATGGTTGTGCAGCCCGGTGGGACGGGAATTAAAGCGCAGGTGGCAGGCTATCGCGTTGCAGGGAAGACAGGTACAGCGCATAAATTGGGTGCGCATGGATATGAGAAAAACAAGTATGTCGGGTCATTTGTTGGTATGGCGCCAGCATCAAATCCACGTTTGATTATGGCTGTGATGATCGATGAGCCAACAACTGGAGATTATTATGGCGGGACAGTCGCTGCGCCAGTATTTAGTGCGGTGATGGCTGATGTTTTACGTTTGCTTGCGGTGCCACAGGATGCGCCTAATGATAATGTTGTCATCCCATCTCTTGATGCGCTAGAAGATGTGAAGGAGATGGTATGACGCGTTATGTAATCAAATCCAGGCCTACCGCAATTGTTTCTGATAGTCGAGATGTCGTGGCGGGAGCTTTATTTTTGGCATACCCGGGGAAGCGGTCAGATGGGCGAGCATATATTGCTGATGCGATAGAAAAAAAAGCGAGTGCAGTCTTGTGGGATCCAAAGCATTTTGATTGGAATCCTGATTGGGCAATAGAGAATACCCCTGTGGCTAACCTTAAGTTGCAAGCAGGAAAAATTGCAGATCAGTTTTATGCAAAGCCTTCAGTTAAGTTGTGGACGGTAGGTGTTACTGGCACCAATGGGAAAACCTCTGTTACGCAATGGATAGCACAGTGCTTAAATTACTTTGGAACCAAAGCCGCAGTGATTGGTACGCTTGGAAATGGTTTGCCAAAAGCCTTGGAGCATACTGCCAACACAACCCCGGATGCTTTGGTGTTACAAAAAACATTGGCTGAATATGTGCAGCAAGAAGTAGAGGCTGTGGCAATGGAGGTGTCGTCACACGGCATTCATCAAGGGCGAGTGAATGGAGTGCACTTTGATGTCGCAGTGCTGACCAATTTATCACGAGATCATCTGGATTATCACGGTAGTTATGAAAAATATGCTGCYGTYAAAAAACGGTTATTTTTTATTGAGGGTTTAAAGCATGTCATTTTAAACAATGATGATGATTTTGGTGGTGAGATAAAAAAAGAGCTAAGTACGTCTGACGTGGGTGTGCTGACTTACGGAATTAACGGTGGTGATATTCAGGCATCGAAAGTGAATGTTGAGAATGGGCGTATTCGTTTTTTTGTGACAACGCCATATGGGCAGTCAGATGTCAGTGCTAATTTAGTGGGTCGATTTAACGTGTACAACGTTTTGGCTGTGCTTGCGACGCTATTGGTGTCTAAGGTGGCGCTAACTGATGCGGTGGAAGCCATTGCGAATATAGAGCCGTTAAGTGGCCGGATGCAAAAGTTTGGCGGCGGTAAGTTGCCATTAGTGGTGGTTGATTATGCACACACGCCAGATTCCTTAAAGAATGTTTTGTTGGCACTAAAAGAAGAAGCGAAACAGCGATTGATTTGCGTGTTTGGTTGCGGTGGCAATCGTGACCAAGGTAAGCGCGCAATGATGGGTGCGGTTGCAAGTGAGTTTGCAGATGGTGTCGTCGTGACCTCTGATAACCCACGTGATGAAGACCCTGACAAAATCATACAGGCCATATTGGAAGGTGTGAATGGTGAGTATGCCGTTGAAGAAGATCGTGCAAAAGCAATCTTAATCGCGATTAGTAATGCGCAAGCAGGTGATGCGGTATTGATTGCTGGTAAAGGGCATGAGGATTATCAAGAAATAGCAGGAGAGAAGCATCATTTTAGCGATGCTGAGCAAGTAACAAAGGTGCTCAAACGTTACGAGGTGACGTCCGCATGATGATGTTGTCAGAAATTGCAGGCGCTTTAAATGCTGAATTTAAAGGCGAAGATATCAATGTGTTAAGCGTTGGGACAGATAGTCGCAATATTGTGGAAGATCAATTGTTTGTTGCGATAAAAGGTGAGCATTTTGATGGCAATGATTTTGCATCGGAGGCGATTAAGCTTGGTGCAGCTGCCGCATTGATTTCAGCTGCGGGTGCAAGCCCTTCAGTTTTGGTTGAGGACACACGTATCGCATTAGGTGAGCTTGCGCATCATTGGCGCAAAAAATTTAAAATTCCTTTAGTGGCGGTGACTGGAAGTAGTGGTAAAACCACGGTTAAAGAAATGWTTGCTTCCATTTTAACGGCAGCCAATGGGAATGTATTGGCGACAAAAGGTAATCTTAATAACGATATTGGACTGCCGCTTAGTTTGCTTAAACTTCGGGAAGACCACACCTATGCCGTGATTGAAATGGGCATGAATCATTTAAACGAAATTCGTTATTTAACGAATATTGCGTGCCCGCAAGTGGCTGTTGTTAACAATGCGGGAACTGCACACATTGGTGAGCTTGGTTCTCGTGAGGCGATAGCGCAGGCTAAAGGTGAGGTGTTTGAAGGTTTAGCGAGCGATGGCGTGGCCGTGATTAATGCAACGGACGATTTTGCCGACTATTGGACATCACTTAACCAGAAAAGGAAGGTCATCACGTTTGGCCTAGATACGGAAGCGGATGTGTCGGCGCAATATGAGATGCAAGATGGAGAAGCCCATATGCGACTTGAAACGCCTGAAGGGGCGGTGCAAGTGCGTCTAAGCGTATTAGGTAAACATAATGTGAACAATGCATTGGCGGCAAGTGCGGTTGCTGTGGCAYTGGGCGTTTCAAATAAGGATATTGCACAGGGTTTGAGTCGGTTTGATGGGATACAGGGGCGRCTCAATCAACAGGTTGGTTATCAGGACGCCGTTGTGATCGATGATACCTATAACGCGAACCCAGACTCAATGAAGGTGGCGGTAGATGTGTTGGTTGGTCAGATAAAACAGTTACAAAACACGTTGATTTTTGTCATGGGGGATATGGGCGAGCTGGGAGAGGGTGCGGAAAATATGCATGCTGAAATAGGGGCGTATGCCAAACAAAAGGGCGTGTCTAAGTTCTTGAGTTTTGGGCAGCTAAGCCAATTAGCAAGTGCTGCGTTTGGTGAAGAAGGTAAACATTTTGATTCGTTAGATGCGTTGGTTGATGCTGTTAAAGCGGAAATGAACGTTAATGCGAGTGTGTTGGTTAAGGGGTCACGATTCATGAAAATGGAGCGCGTTGTCCAAGCTATTGTAAAAGAAAAGAATTTAAGGAGTGCACATTAATGTTATTAGAACTCGCACGGTATTTCGCTGAGGATATTCATGGGTTAAATGTATTTAACTACATTACATTGCGTGCAGTGATGGCAACGCTTACTGCATTAATTATTTCGTTTGTTGTCGGGCCAACGATGWTTAAAAAGCTAACCAAATATAAGGTGGGGCAGTTTGTTCGTGAAGATGGCCCGCAAACACACTTAATTAAAGCGGGAACGCCAACAATGGGTGGTGCATTGATATTGGTTGCAATTGGATTTTCAACCTTGCTTTGGGCGGATCTAAGCAATCGTTTTATTTGGGTGGTGTTAATTACCACGCTGGGTTTTGGTGCTATCGGCTGGGTGGATGACTATCGCAAAGTCGTGCATAGAAACCCTAAAGGATTATCAGCCAAGGCTAAATTATTTTGGCAGAGTTTGATCGGAATAGGCATTGCAGTCTTTCTTTATAAAACGGCAGTATCACCAGTAGAAACGACGTTGATTTTCCCTTTCTTTAAAAACTTAGTGCTTCCATTGGGTTTTGTTGGGTTTTTGGTGCTCACTTACATGGTCGTGGTTGGTACCAGTAATGCAGTCAATTTAACAGATGGTTTAGATGGTTTGGCGATATTGCCAACGGTCATGGTGGCCAGCGCTTTGGGCATCTTTGCTTATGTAGCAGGTCATTTGTATTTTTCAAAATATTTAGGTGTGCCTTACGTGGCAGGAGCAGGCGAGTTAATGGTGTTCTGCGCCGCAATGGCAGGTGCAGGTTTAGGGTTTTTATGGTTTAACGCATACCCAGCAGAAGTGTTCATGGGGGATGTTGGTGCCTTAGCTTTGGGTAGTGCTTTGGGTGTCGTTGCGGTAATTGTTAGACAAGAAATAGTGTTGTTCATTATGGGTGGCGTGTTTGTCGTTGAGACATTCTCTGTCGCTATTCAAGTGATGTACTTTAAATATACCAAATATAAAACCGGGGTTGGCCGACGTATTTTTTTAATGGCGCCCTTGCATCATCACTATGAGCAAAAAGGGTGGAAGGAAACGCAGGTAGTTGTGCGTTTCTGGATTATTACCATGATGTTGGTGTTGGTTGGACTTTCAACGTTAAAAATTAGATGATAAAAACGCTTAAAAATAAACGTGTATTAGTGTTGGGGCTTGGTGAAACAGGCCTGTCAGCACTGCGTTGGCTATTTGCACAAGGTGCAAATGTTGCTGTGGCCGATAC
Source organism: Methylophilaceae bacterium (assembly GCA_002401735.1). Classification (GTDB taxonomy): domain Bacteria; phylum Pseudomonadota; class Gammaproteobacteria; order Burkholderiales; family Methylophilaceae. The sequence goes on from NVTX01000003.1 coordinate 29,468, forward strand.
RCGTGAAAAYCCGCCMAATATCAGCATTRTTGAAGCTGAGATGGCTGGTGTAGCGRTACATTTAGGCAMGTTTGAYGATGCTTTGCTTAGTGCTGTTGACCTGTTGGTTGWGAGTCCAGGCGTTGCTTTATCAGAGCCAGCCATTCAAGCGGCTGTCGCTGCAGGTGTGTCCGTTGTTGGGGATGTAGAGCTATTTGCGCAATACCGACCTAGCAGCGCTAAAGTGATTGCCATCACCGGCGCCAATGGTAAAACCACCGTGACAACACTAGTGGGGGAAATGTGTCAGGCAGCAGGTCTAAAAACCATTGTTGCAGGCAATATTGGTTTGCCCGTACTTGATGCGCTGAGTATGGATGTGCCGGATGTTTATGTGTTGGAGCTTTCAAGTTTCCAGCTAGAAACAACCCACACTTTACAAGTGGATGCAGCAACTGTGTTGAATCTAACGGAAGACCACATGGACCGTTATGCAGATATGACAGCATATGCCACGGCTAAAGCWCATGTCTTTTATCATGCAGCATGTCAGGTGCTCAATCGTGATGATGCTTGGAGTATGGTGATGGAGCGTCCAAGTGCACAAGTACGCACGTTTGGTTTGGAATTGGATTCGCAAGAATTTGGGCTTGAAGATAATGGACAAGATATGTGGTTGTGCGAAGGGGAAAAGCAGCTAATTAAAGCAGCAGATTTGCATATTAAAGGCGCACATAATGCATCCAATGCCTTGGCGGCACTTGCGCTTTGCCGCGCAATTGGGCTGGAGTATGCACCCTTACTCAATGCGTTATATAACTTTAAAGGTTTGCCACATCGTGTGGAGTGGGTAACTGCTATTGATGATGTTGATTATTACGATGACTCTAAAGGGACGAATGTAGGTGCGACATGTGCTGCATTGTCAGGCTTGCCGCAAAAAGTAGTATTGATAGCAGGTGGTGATGGCAAAGGGCAGGACTTTACGCCATTACAATCTCCGGTGGAAAACAATGCACGGGCAGTTGTTTTAATCGGTCGCGATGCTGTCTTAATAGAACGCGCTTTAGTTGATCTGGATGTCCCAATGTATCACGCACATGATATGTACGAAGCTGTCGTGATTGCAAGAAGAATGGCRCAAGCTAATGATGCKGTATTACTTTCGCCAGCTTGCGCTAGYTTTGATATGTATGAAAACTATATCAGTAGAGCCAAGGCGTTTGTTGATGCTGTGCAACAGTTAGAGGAGGTGGCATGCTAAGTATTGCAACACAACCTCGAGAACRGATTACAACAGACTCTTATGATCAATTGTTAATGTGGGCTACGTTAATTTTGCTAGGTTTGGGTTTAGTCATGGTGTATTCAGCCTCAATTGCGATTGCTGAAGCAAATGCAGCCATTGGTCATAATAGTAGTTATTACTTAATTAGGCAGGCCGCTTTTATCACYATCAGTTTGGTCGCGGGATATGTTGCGTTTCAAATCCCAATGGAGTGGTGGCAGAAGATGGCACCACATCTCTTCTTATTCGCAATTGCCTTGTTAGTGCTTGTGTTGATTCCAGGGGTTGGTCGGAATATCAATGGTAGCCAGCGATGGTTGTCATTATTTGTGGTTAATTTGCAGCCATCAGAGTTTATGAAGCTATTTGCAGCCATGTATGTTGCTGATTATGTGGTGCGAAAGTCAGCACAAATGGATAGCATTGTAAAAGGATTTTTACCCATGGTCGCCGTGATGTTTTTGGTTGGTTTTCTCTTGTTAAGAGAACCAGATTTTGGCGCATTTGCGGTGGTGACGGCGATCTCTATTTCAATCTTATGGCTTGGCGGCATTAATATTAGGATATTCATTGCACTCATCGCCATATTGCCTRTCGGCATCTACTTTTTGATTGTCAGTTCACCYTATCGTCTACAACGTGTGATTGGTTTTATGGATCCTTGGGCAGAYCCATTTGGTAAAGGGTATCAGCTTTCACATGCGCTGATTGCTTTTGGGCGTGGAGAGTGGTTTGGCGTGGGTCTTGGTGCTAGTGTTGAAAAATTACTATATTTACCTGAAGCGCATACCGATTTCTTACTTGCCGTGATTGCGGAAGAGTTGGGTTTTGTGGGTGTGATCACCGTGTTGGGGTTGTTTTCTTGGATTGTGATTCGTGCATTTGGTATTGGTAAAGAGGCGATTGCCAATGAGCGCTATTTTTCTGCCTTATTAGCACAGGGGATTGGTGTTTGGATAGGCGCACAGGCCATTATTAATATTGGCGTCAATATGGGCGTACTGCCGACAAAAGGATTAACGTTACCGCTTCTTTCTTTTGGTGGTAGTGGCATATTGGCTAATTGCATTGCCATTGCCCTATTGTTGCGGATTGATTATGAGAATCGTCGGATTCAGAAGGGCTTGCCMGCATGATGACGAGTAAAGCGACATTGATGGTGATGGCMGGYGGYACTGGTGGACATGTCTACCCRGCGATTGCCGTGGCTGATTATTTGCAGGCATTGGGCTGGCGCATTGTGTGGCTAGCTACCGAAGGCGGTATGGAAAATCGTTTAATAGAAAACAAACCTTACAGTAAAGCAATGATTACGATGCGAGGTGTACGCGGCAAAGGTTTGTTGGGCTGGGTGTTATTGCCTTTTAAATTAATGCTCGCATTTAAGCAAAGTTTAAGTGCTTTTATACAATATAAACCAAATGTCGTGTTAGGCATGGGTGGGTTTGCTGCGTTCCCTGGCGGGTTGATGGCAAAGGTAATGAGAAAGCCTTTGGTTATACATGAGCAAAATTCAGTGGCAGGCTTAACAAACAAAATACTCAGTTTGTTTGCGAATGAAGTGCTCGCAGCATTCCCATCCGCATTTGGCAATAAAGCTGAGCTGGTTGGGAATCCTGTTCGAGATGACATTACACAATTACCTTTACCAGAAACTCGCTACGAAGCGCGATCAGGCAAGCTTAAGTTGTTGGTTGTCGGTGGGAGTTTGGGCGCAGCGGCATTAAATGAAGTATTACCAAAAGCGTTAGCAACTTTCCCGGAGGCAGAGCGGCCAGAGGTGGTACACCAAGCTGGGGAAAAACACATCGCCACATTGGAAGCGAATTATCAAAAGGCAGGCGTGGCAGCGGATACAAAAGCATATATTAAAGATATGGCGACACTTTATGCATGGGCAGATGTGGTTGTTTGCCGGGCTGGGGCCTTGACTGTTGCTGAGCTGGCTTGTGTTGGCGTTGCCAGTGTACTGGTGCCTTTCCCACATGCTGTCGATGATCATCAAACGTCTAACGCACAATATTTGAGTGACAACGATGCTGCCATATTGATTCAGCAAACAGCACTAAGTGTAGAGAAAGCCAGCGATATTTTGCATACCCTAACAAGGGAGCGCTGCTTGGACATGGCGAAAAATGCACGTGCGCTAGCAAAACCAGAAGCAGCAAAGGCGGTTGCAGGCATGTGTATGGCATTGGCGGGGGTAGCAGCATGAAACATAAAGTAAAGAATATTCATTTTGTCGGCATCGGTGGTGTTGGCATGAGTGGCATTGCTGAAGTGCTGATTAATTTAGGTTTTAATATCAGCGGGTCTGATCTTACAAACAATACTGCGACAAAAAGACTTCAGCGCTTTGGTGCGACGCTATATCAGCATCACGAAAAAGAGAATCTTGGTGATGCAGATGTTGTTGTGGTGTCAACCGCTGTGAGTGAAGAAAACCCAGAAGTAGTTGCCGCCAGAGAGCAGCATATTCCTGTCGTACCACGTGCGTTAATGTTGGCAGAGTTAATGCGCTTTAAACAAGGCATTGCTGTTGCTGGGACGCATGGCAAGACAACAACGACTAGCTTAATCGCCAGTATATTGGCTGAAGCTGGGCTGGATCCTACCTTTGTCATTGGTGGGGTATTGGAGTCAGCTAGTACAAACGCAAGGTTGGGTACTGGTGAACATATTGTTGTTGAGGCTGATGAATCAGATGCTTCATTCTTGCATTTGAGTCCGATATTAGCGGTGGTGACAAATATCGATCATGACCACATGGAAACTTACGAACATAGCTTCGACAAATTGAAAAGTGCATTTGTAGAGTTTTTGCAGCAGTTGCCATTTTGGGGAATGGCAGTGGTGTGTATAGATGATGAGAATGTGCGAGAAATATTGCCGCGTGTTACAAAGCCAGTAACTACCTATGGACTAAGTGAAGATGCCAATATTCGCGCTACTGAAGTACGTGCAGACAATGGCAAGATGCATTTTAAAGTGACACGCATTAATGGTGTCACGACACAATTTGATGTGACGCTGAATTTGCCGGGACAACACTATGTACTCAATGCTTTAGCTGCTATTGCGATTGCAAGTGAGTTGAATGTGTCTGATGACGCGATTGTAAAAGCATTAGCTGAATTTAAAGGGGTTGGCAGACGTTTTGAACGGCTTGGTGAAGTGCCAACAGGCAAAGGTGGCACCTTTACTTTAATTGATGATTATGGACACCACCCAGTTGAGTTGCGTGTGGTGATTGCCGCGGCACGAGAGGCGTTCCCGAATAGMCGGTTAGTGTTGGCATTTCAGCCACATCGTTATACGCGGACGCGAGATTGTTTTGAAGACTTTGTACAAGTMATTTCTAGCGTAGATGTYGCTTTRTTAACAGAAGTTTATTCAGCTGGTGAAGCACCAATTGTTGCAGCAGATACCAGAGCCTTGATTCGTGCTATCCGTGTATTGGGTAAGGTCGAGCCGATTTTTGTAGAGACAAAGGATGCACTACCAGAAGCGATTATTAATGTTGTGCAGGCGGATGATGTGGTGATTGTGATGGGTGCAGGCAGTGTTGGGCAGGTTGCCTACCTAACGAAAGAGATGATGACGTGATGGCGCAAACCGAATCAAAAGCTAAATTATTTGAAAATGAGCCACTAGAGCGCTATACCAGTTGGCGCGTTGGCGGCATAGCAGATCGCCTGTTTGTGCCTAGTTGTTTAGAGGACTTAGTGGAGCTGCTAAGAAGGTTGAGTCCAGATGAGCCGGTTTACTTTATCGGACTGGGTAGTAATTTGTTAGTGCGAGATGGTGGTGTTAGAGGGACGGTTGTTGTCATGCATCAGGCGCTTAAAGAAATAAGAGTTGATGGTGATTATATTTTTGCAGAAGCTGGGGTGACCTGTGGGAAGCTTGCAAAATTTAGTGCTTCAAATAGTAAAGCTGGTGCTGAGTTTATGGCGGGGATTCCAGGGACTGTTGGTGGTGCGCTATCCATGAATGCTGGCTGTTACGGCGGTGTGACATGGGACACTGTTTATCAGGTATTGACGATTGATAGGCATGGTCAAACACATGTAAGAAACGCCAGTGAATTTATTACTGCTTACCGCAGCGTGACAATGCCGATGCCAGAGGAATGGTTTTTAGGCGCGTGGTTTAAATTGAAGGCAGGAAGTCCTCAAGAGTCTGCAAAGAAAATTAAAGATTTATTAGCAACACGCTTAGCCAGTCAACCATTAAATTTTCCAAGTGGCGGCTCAACATTTCGTAATCCAAAAGGAGATTTTGCTGCGAGGTTAATAGAGGAATGTGGCTTAAAAGGTCATCAGATTGGCGGCGCACAAGTGTCGCCTAAACATGCAAACTTCATTGTGAATGTTGGTGAATGCAGCGCATTAGATATTGAATTGCTTATTAGGCATATCAAAGCAGTTGTCCTAGAAAAGCAAGGCGTCACACTGCAGCAAGAAGTGAAGGTGATTGGTGAGTATGCCTAAGAATAATTTACACAATAATGAAGCCGCAGCATTAGGCAAAGTTGCAGTGTTGTTAGGTGGAGAATCTGGTGAGCGTGAAGTTTCTATCCACAGTGGAGAAGCGGTATTAGCGGCACTAGTCCGACAAGGAGTTGATGCACATGCTTTTGATCCACTACATCAGGAGATGAGTAAGGTAGCCGGTTTTGACCGTGTATTTATTGCCTTGCATGGGCGGTTTGGAGAGGATGGCACCGTCCAGCGTACGTTAGATGCAATGCGTATTCCCTATACAGGCAGTGGTGTTACTGCTTCCGCTGTTGGTATGGATAAGTGGCAAACGAAACTCAAATGGGCTGAAGCAGAAGTGGTGACCCCAGCATTTGAACTGATTAATGAACAAAGCAATTTTGCTGAGATAGAAAAGAAGCTAGGTTTGCCATTATTTGTAAAACCTGCGAACGAAGGTTCCAGTATTGGCATTAGTAAAGTAAAAAAATCAGGAGAGCTTAAAGCTGCCTATACACTAGCAGCGCAGGCTGATCCATTAGTAATTGCAGAACAGTATATCGGTGGCGGCGAGTATACCGTTGGTATTTTGGGTGAATTGGCATTACCCATTGTTCGCATTGTGCCTAAAACAGAATTTTATGATTACGAAGCAAAATACAAGCGTGATGACACGGAATACTTGTGTCCATGTGGTTTAAGTGCAGAAACGGAAGCAACGATCAAGCAAGAAGCACTACAAGCTTTTAATGCGATTGGGTGTAGTGGTTGGGGCCGTGTTGATTTCTTAATGGATGAAACCGGCCAGCATTATTTCTTAGAGCTTAACACCAGCCCTGGGATGACGAATCATAGCTTGGTGCCAATGGCGGCAAAAGCAGCAGGGATTAGTTTTGATGCATTAGTGATGACGATTTTAACAATGACTTTGCAGACAAAACCGATAGGACAACAGCATGTGGGATAAACCAAGCTTACTCAATTGGTTGGCTAATTTCTTTTATGCGATATCTGTCGTGCTAATGATTTATGGATTGCTGTTTGCTTTGGTGCATTTGCCAATCTTTCCAATCCGAGAAGTCAATGTTACTGGCGCGATTAACCATGTGAATAAAGAGCAAGTGCAATTAATTGTTGATGCGCATTTAAAAGGTAACTTTTTTACGCTTGATTTAATTAAAACGCGAGATGCATTCGAGAAGTTACCATGGGCGCGCACCGTGAGTGTCCGACGTCGCTGGCCAGATGCGCTAAGTGTAGAGATTGAAGAGCATAAAGCATTAGCAAGATGGGGTGATATCGCACTGGTTAACACACGTGGAGAGTTGTTTCATGCCGCGCTAGATGCAGATTTACCTTCGTTTTATGGGCCTGGTGATGGGGTTAAAGAAGTGACAAAACATTATGCTGATTTTAGCAAGATTCTAAATAGAGCTGATATTAAAATAGCACGCGTTACGCTGTCACCAAGACGGGCTTGGGAGATTAAAACAGATAAGAATTTAGTGATTTCGCTTGGACGTTTAGACATGTCAGCGAGGCTTAATAAATTTACAACGGTTYATGAAGAAGTGTTGAGTCATCTCAGTGCCGAAATTAAGTACGCAGACCTACGTTACCCCAATGGATTTGCGGTGCGTAAGCCTAAAAAGTTATCAATGAAAGTGTTGCCACTAGCGCGTGAACAAGCGCTAAAAACGGCATAAAAGGGAGTGAAGATGAGTAAAGTGCGTGAAGAGAAGAACCTGATTATTGGGTTAGATATCGGCACATCAAAAATTGTTACTTTGGTGGCTGAATTGTTACCAGAAGGCGCCATTAAAATCATTGGCTTGGGACAGCATACGTCTAGAGGACTGAAGAAAGGTGTTGTCATTAATATCGATTCCACGATGCAAGCGATTCAGCGTTCATTAGAAGAAGCTGAACTCATGGCTGATTGCAAAATTGAAAGTGTATTTACTGGGATAGCTGGCAGCCATGTGAAAAGTCTTAACTCTCATGGCATGGTGAAAATTAAAGATACTGAAGTGACGCAGATGGATGTGGATCGCGTTGTAGAAACGGCGAGAGCAATTGCCTTACCAGCCGACCAGCAAATATTACATATCTTGACACAAGAATTTATTATTGATGGTCAAGATGACGTGCGTGAGCCGCTAGGCATGAGCGGGATGAAATTAGAAGTAAAAGTACACATTGTGACAGGTGCCGTTGCTGCTGCACAGAACATCGTCAAATGTATTAAGCGCTGTGGAATAGAGGTCAGTGATCTTATTTTGCAGCCGCTAGCATCCAGTGTCGCTGTGTTAACAGAGGATGAAAAAGAACTAGGTGTTTGCATCGTTGATATTGGTGGCGGTACAACCGATATTGCCGTATTTAAAAGCGGCTCTATTCGCCATACCGCGGTAATCGGTATTGCTGGGGATCAAGTGACGAATGACATTGCAGTGGCTTTCCGTACCCCAACGCAGTCGGCTGAAGATATCAAAATAAAACATGGTTGTGCATTACGTCAGTTAGCAGACTCACGAGAAGTGGTGGAAGTGCCTGGCGTAGATGGACGCGAAGCAAGGGAGCTTTCTTTACAAACCTTAGCAGAAGTTGTTGAGCCAAGAATCGTGGAGCTTTATGAAATGGTCTTGCAGGAGCTGCGTCGCAGTGGGATGGAAGAATTGATTGCATCCGGCATTGTGATCACGGGTGGTTCATCAATGATGCGCGGCATGATAGAGCTTGGTGAAGAGATTTTTCATATGCCAGTAAGACTAGGGTTGCCACGTTATGTTGGTGGCTTATCAGAAGTGGTCAGTAACCCAAGGTATGCGACAGGTGTTGGGTTGGTATTGATGGCGAAGCAGCAACTAGAGCGGGATTTAGTAGGGCAAACAGATATGAGTTCATTTGTGGGTGTTTTTAAAAGAATGCGCGATTGGATTCAAGGTAATTTTTAAAGGTAGTTTAAGTCGTAATAAAGTAAGTGTAATAGGGCAGAGCTTATGAAAATAAGCTCAAACATTAAGGCAAAAAGGAGAAAGACAATGTTTGAAATTATGGAAAAAGATTCACAAGAGGCAGTGATTAAGGTGATTGGTGTCGGTGGCTGCGGCGGTAATGCTGTTGATCATATGATTAGCAAAAATGTGAGTGGTGTCGATTTTATTTGTGCAAACACGGATGCACAAGCATTACTCAAAAGTAAAGCAACCATCACATTGCAACTTGGTAGYGAGATTACGAAGGGCTTGGGTGCCGGTGCGAAGCCTGAAATTGGACGTGAAGCAGCGTTAGAAGACCGGGATCAAATTGCCGAAATGATAGAAGGTGCAGACATGTTGTTTATTACTGCCGGCATGGGTGGCGGTACAGGGACTGGCGCAGCACCGATTATTGCTGAAGTTGCAAAAGAAATGGGCATCTTAACAGTTGCCGTAGTCACTAAACCATTTTCATTTGAAGGGAAGCGTACAGCCGTGGCTGCTGAAGGTTTAGAAGAGCTTTCTCAATATGTTGATTCTTTAATTGTGATTCCAAATGAAAAGCTCATGGAAGTGCTTGGAGAGGATGTGCCATTTTTAGAAGCTTTCCGTGCGGCGAACGATGTGTTGCATAACGCTGTCTCAGGAATAGCGGAGATTATTAATTGTCCAGGTTTGGTGAATGTGGATTTTGCTGATGTACGTACAGTCATGGGCGAAATGGGCATGGCTATGATGGGTTCTGCTGAAGCCAGTGGCGCGAATCGTGCGAGTATTGCGGCAGAACAAGCCGTGGCTAGCCCGCTGTTGGAAGATGTTAACTTGGCAAATGCACGCGGTGTGTTAGTCAATATTACTGCTAGCACAAGTTTTAAAATGAAAGAGTATTACGATGTGATGAACACCATCAAAGAATTCACTGCTGATGATGCCACTGTGATTGTTGGTACCGTTATGGATGAAGAGATTGGTGATAAGTTACGTGTAACGATGGTCGCAACTGGTTTGAATGGTGCAATTACTAAACGTGAGCAAAAACCAGAATTACGTGTCATGACGACAGTACGCGATGGCACAACTGATATGCCTATATTTGTYGAAGACCAAGGTGCCGAGGATGATGCRCCTGCTGTGTTTAGCCAAAACAATCGTCGTGCACAAGTGGATGCGATGAAAATGAATGGTGTTGAAGAGTATGACATTCCTGCATTCTTGCGCAAACAAGCTGACTAAGTCAGTTGCTGCTGGATATAGAAGGGTGATGAATTATGCTAATATATCAAACACATATGTGTTTAAACAGCACTTGTTTTTGTAAGATGCTGTAGTGAAAATAGTTAGGAAGATTGGTGTTAAAACAAAGAACGTTAAAGAAAGAGGTAAGCGCTACTGGTGTTGGTTTGCATAATGGTGAGAAAGTGACTTTGACACTTCTCCCGGCAGCAATCGACACTGGTGTTGTGTTTCGGCGTACCGATTTGCCTGGTATGCCAGAAATACAGGCGACACCTGATGCAGTCAGTGATACGCGCATGTGCTCTGCCCTAGAGAAAAATGGTGCGCGTGTTGCTACTGTTGAGCATGTGATGTCTGCATTAGCGGGTTTGGGTGTGGATAACGTGGTTGTAGCCGTTGATGGTTCAGAAATTCCGATTATGGATGGGAGTTCTGGTCCATTTATATTTTTACTACAGTCTGCTGGTATTGTTGAACAA
>NVTX01000135.1 GCA_002401735.1 Methylophilaceae bacterium
AAGCTTCTAGCAACGCATCCCTATTGTGACCAATTTCCACAATTAACACCCCTTCATCATTTAAGTACTTCGCTGCTTCTCGTAGGATTGTATGTGTATGGTCTAAACCATCGCTACCGCTACCTAGGGCCAGTTGAGGCTCATTACGATACTCGTGAGGTAGTTGCGCCATGCTTGGCGCATCCACGTACGGTGGGTTGCTGATGATCACATCATATGTTTTGTCTGTTAAAGCGCTAAACATGTCCGATTGAATGGCAATGACTTGCGCTTCTAGGCCATAGTTTGCAATATTAATATTGCTGACGGCTATCGCATCAGGGGAGATATCAACGATGTCTACAGTGGCACTTGGGTAGGTATGTGCAAGCAATACGCCTAAACAACCACTACCAGTGCAAATGTCTGCTGCACTTTGTACCATTTCTGGGAACTCAATCCAAGGGCTCAGGCTATCGTCTAATAATAGCTCAGCAATAAAAGAACGTGGGATGAGAACGCGTTCATCTACATAAAATTTAAAGTCATGTAACCAAGCTTCGCGAACTAAGTAGGCGGTAGGTGTGTGTTTGGTCGTACGCTGTTCAATTAAATAGGCAAGATGCTTGCGTTCATCTTTCGTGATGGTTGCATCTAGGAAATTACCAAGCGTTTCCGTTGGTAAATGCAGGCCACTCATGATTAGCCATACGGCCTCATCGTAACTGTTATTCGTGCCATGCCCATAAAAAATATCAGACGTTTCAAACTGACTAACGGCATAACGCAGCCAATCACGTATCGTTGCCAAGTCTTCAATTGATTGAATAGTTGGGGCCATACTAAGCACTTTCAACTAACAGTTTTACCATTGTGCGCTTGTATGTTTCTTTAAGCGGTTCAATGGCAGCAACACCAACACATTCATTAATTTTGTGAATGGTTTTGTTTAATGGGCCAAACTCAATCACTTCTTTACTAATGTCAATAATAAACCGTCCATCTGATGTGCCCCCAGTTGTTGAGAGTTCAGGGGTCACGTCATAACTTTCTTGTATTGCTGCGGTAATGGCAGTAGATAAAGCGCCTTCTGGCGTGATGTAACTTTGGTTATGTTCCCAGGTGGTATCGTAATCTAGCTCATGCTTGTCTAAGATGGCATGCATACGTGATTTTAGGTTGGCTTCTGTACTGCCTTGCCCATTGTATTCAGGGCAGTAGCGGAAGTTGAAAACGATATTCACTTCACCCGGCACCACATTGGTTGCGCCTGTACCACCGTTCATATTGCTAATTTGCCAGCTAGTCGGCGGGAAATACTCGTTTCCTTGATCCCAAACGGTTTCTACCATGTCTTTAATCGCTGGAGAGACTAAATGAATTGGGTTTTTAACTAAGTGAGGGTAGGCAATATGCCCTTGTATGCCCTTAACGGTAAGTTGGCAGCCTAGTGAGCCACGGCGGCCATTCTTAATCATGTCACCAACGATTTTATTAGAGGTTGGTTCGCCTACAATGCAATAATCAAACAGCTCATTACGTGCTTTCAGGGCTTCGACGACTTTAACGGTACCATTGGTTGCAACGCCCTCTTCATCAGCCGTAATGAGTAAACCAATAGAGCCTTTGTGGTCAGGGTTTTCTGTAACGAATTCTTCAATACTGGTAATAAAAGCAGCTAATSWGSCTTTCATGTCYGCYGCRCCACGWSCATACAACAYGCCRTYTTTMACKGTKGSSTCAAAWGGMGGRRTWTGCCAYTGKTCTWMTGGGCCRGTRGGKACAACGTCGGTATGTCCTGCGAAAACCAATAGCGGCCCCTCTGTGCCACGGCGTGCATAAAAATTATCTACATCGCCAAAGCGCATGCGCTCAATCTTAAAACCTAGTGGTTCTAAGCGAGCAATCATCAGGTCTTGACAGCCTTTGTCTTCAGGGGTGACTGAGTCACGGGTAAGTAAATCAATGGTGAGGTCTAAAGTTTTGGTCATTTGAATAGCTCTTTATAGGTCTCTTCTTTAAATCCGAGGTTTAAAATCTCACCATCTTTTTCTAGAACAGGGCGTTTAATAATCGATGTTTTTTCGATCATGAGTTGGGATGCGCTGGCGTTATCTATAATGCTTGCTTTTGTTTCATCGCTAAGTTTGCGCCAAGTCATGCCTGCGCGATTCACCAGTTTTTCCCAAGGCTGTTGTTTCAACCAAGTGTCGAGCGTTGATTGATTAACGCCAAGTTTTTTGAAGTCGTGGAATTCGTAACTGATTTGGTTTTCATCAAGCCAAACGCGGGCTTTTTTGACGGTACTACAATTTGAAATGCCGTAAAGTATCATGGGGCTTGCCTACAAGGTGAATCCCATTTTAACAGCTAGCTAGTCGATAATAAAGATTAAGACTTTTTGATTTTTTTAGGAGGATTACTAAAATCAATTTGTAATTGTTTGAATTGCAGTTTCCGATATAAATCAAATAGTTTAGTTTCTTTGATTGGTTTCGAAAATAAGTAGCCTTGCATATAATCACAACCAAGATCGATGATGGCTTCTTGCTGCGCCTCATCTTCAATSCCTTCGGCGGTCACCTTGAAGCCCAACGCATGTGTTAATTTAAATACAGCATCAATGAGTGCATGAGCGCCTGAATCTTTATTAATCATTGCTATAAAGGATTTATCAATTTTAACTTCGTCAATATTGAGGTCTAACAAGTAAGTTAGGCTGACCGGAAGTAAACCAAAATCATCTAAGATTACTTTGATGCCGGCTTTTTTAAACTTATCTAGTAACGACTTAAACTGTTTTTGATTGTTAATCGCCGTTGTCTCTTTAATTTCAAATGAAATATTACTCGCACTTAAATCAGCATCTTGAATCTTTTTAATGATGATGTTGACGAGATTGGGATCTCTAAATTGATGACTAGACAAGTTAATAGATATATTTAAATCCAAATTGGCTTCCCTAGCATTAATGAGCATGTTGCAACATTCATCCATAACCCAATCGTTGATTTCTTGAATTAAACCAAAGTGCTCAGCTGCGGGTAAAAAATCATTCGGCAGAACTTCACCTTTGGTTGGGTGATTCCAGCGAATAAGCGCCTCTGCACCAACTGCAGTTAATGTGTTGCAATCAATTTTTGGTAGATAAACAATGGAAAACTCATTTCTCTCAAGCGCAAGACATAACTCGCTTTGCATGTTGATCATCATGTCGTTAGCAGTTTCTATTTCTGTATCATAGAACTTATATTGATTTTTCCCTTCGGCTTTGGCTTTGTACATTGCCGCATCTGCACAGACCAGTAATTTATCGACATCACTATCTTTTGGATAAATAGCAAGGCCAAGTGAGCATGAAAGCTCGATGTTAAGATGGTCAATAAAATAGGCTTCTTTCATTGCATTAACAATACGCTCTGCAATCGGTTTAACGTCTTCTTCTTTTTCGATCTCTTCAATAATGGCGACAAATTCATCACCACCAATACGTGCGACAAAGTCACAGCCTCGCACGGCTGTATTAAGTCTCTCCGCGGTTATTTCCAGGACAGCATCACCGACATGATGGCCATAGTTATCATTCACAGGCTTGAAGTAATCTAAATCGATATAAGCTAATGCAAATGATTTTCCACTACGAGTACAGCGTTTTTTGGCTAAAATGAGCTGTAACTCAAATGCTCGTCTGTTTGGTAGTTTTGTCAGGCTATCTTGTAAGCTATCTTGGTCAGGTTCAACGTGACTTGTTGCGTGAAACAAACTAAAGTTAAATAGTTTTTTTCCGTGTTTTTCGTAAAACAATACAAATGTGAATGCCATTAAAAATAAACAAATCATGCCTAGGGCAATCGCCACCGCGGTTACTTTGAGATTGGTGGGGGCTATGTTTTGTGCGATAGCGCCGAAAGCCGCATTGGAAAAAACAGGTTGAAATACAAAATGAATGCTAATGACACCTAATGCAACAACGACTGAAATGACACCTCGCATTAATAAGCGGTTCGATCCTGAATATGTTCTAACCCATTGGAACAGTAACAGTGCAAGGCTAATGACAACCATGGAAGTAATGGTTGCGATAAAAGCCATGGCTGGATTTAGCGTGATGGCCGGCGCGCCGTGAATGGCCGCATGGCTGGCATAAAACAGGCCTAAATCACAAATGCCGCAGACAATGCCACCGATAAGCACATGATGCAATCTAGGTGCAAGTGCTGTTGTTACATACACAAAACAAGCACCGATGCCTACCGAAAATAACCAAGCATATAGCATGTCTAAGGGTAGATGGTTAGGTGCGCCTAAGTTGGCGCTCAGCATGATAATGAAATGGTTTGCAAAAACGGCAGTGCCGACAGCAAGCGTTATACTGAAAGGCATTAAACTGGCGACTTCGCCACTACGGCGATGCATCCGGTCTAAAAAGCCGAAGGCTATAAAAATAGTAACACTAGCCGCTATTGCTGATGTAACCAGTAATAAGATGTCGTAATTTAAAGGCATGTTGATAAATGAAAATTTTCCATATGCTGTAAAAGCAATTAACATGCCACCTTTTAAAATGCGACTGTGTGTTGCTTAATGCATTGATTTTGATTCAATTTACTTTAACGGCTAATAATGCTTAATCTTCAAGTCCGCGTATTTGTATTACTATACCAGCGAAAATGACGATACATTGGCTATGTATTGATGACATAAAAAATAGGCGCTTATAGCGCCTATTTTAGAAACTGCAGTGTGGTTTTTTAGCTAAATACCACGTAGCAGTTCATTAATCCCTACTTTACTTAGCGTTTTTGCATCTACTTTTTTAACAATAACAGCGCAGTAAAGACTATAGCTTCCATCTTTAGAAGGCAGGTTGCCAGAAACAACGACGGAACCAGAAGGGATACGTCCGTAAGTGACCTCGCCTGTTGCACGGTCGTAAATTTTAGTACTCTGGCCAATATAAACACCCATTGAAATAACGCTGTTATCTTCAACAACAACGCCTTCAACTACTTCTGAGCGCGCGCCAATAAAGCAATTGTCACCAATAATAGTAGGGCCAGCCTGAACTGGTTCTAATACACCACCAATACCAACGCCACCTGATAG
>NVTX01000136.1 GCA_002401735.1 Methylophilaceae bacterium
AATTGACTAAACAAGGGTTATGTATAGAAAAACATTATTCGTATTGACACTTGCCGTATAAAGCCAACGAATATAGCGAGACCGAACTTAACAGTTTGCCTGTATCTTAAAAATGGCCGTTTAAGGAAGTATCGTTAAAGCGTGCTTTTACAATATAGGCAAGCCATATGAAGATCGCAACCTAAACAACAACATAAACAGCCGTTTGGACATTCTGCTGCATTGGCTCAAAGATGCCTATTAAATCGCCTAAGATATCCTCCGCATCATCTTAAAACCCCGGATAGTTGGTTATACCATAATTCCATCCTTTGTCCTTGTCCCGAGCAGTCCCGGCTTTTATTTTATCCCATAGATCCTGGGGAATACCAGCCGACCCTGCGTTTCGATGGCCCACCTCCATAATATTGCAAACTGCAAGGTATTTTGCATCTTTCGCAGCTAAGCAGGCCGATGATCGTCCCGGCTATTTAATCTTTATTGCGACGAGAACAAATGAAAATGCGAAGCCGGAAACTGGTTTAAACTTAGTTTAATCTATATTTATCATAGTTAAGCTGATCAACTTTATTTGCAATGATGAAAATACTTGTAATTGTTCTCTCGCTGCCGCTCTAAACGTATCACCGGCTGCAATAAGGATAGATTTTCCTTGTGATTGGTAAAGTTTAGCCAGCTTGCCAATTGATGTTGTTTTGCCCGCACCATTGACGCCTGCTAACATGATGACAAAAGGTGTGCTTGTGTTGGTATCAAGCTGTGCTTCTAATGGCGTTAGTATGGATAGCAACTCTGATTTAAGTGCACCCTTTAGTGCTGTAGTGTCTTCCAAATGTTCTTTTTTAACACGTGCTTTCAGCGCATCTAATAATTTTTGAGTCGCAGTTACCCCAATATCAGAAGTAAGYAGAATCGCTTCAAGCTCTTCGTAGGTTTCTTCATCAATYTTRCCGCCACTAAATAARCTAGATAGTTGGCCGCCTAATTGTTTGCGTGTTTTACTTARGCCTCTTTTTAGACGTTCAGTAAAGCTRACTTTTTCAGTTTKTACAGGTGYGACKGGTTCGCTGRGCGCAACAGGCTCCGCTACCTGAGGCTTTTCCTCATTACTGGTTGGTTTCTGYTCRGGTGTTTTGTTTTTTTTGAAAAAATCAAACATAGTTACAATATTTCTARAATCGTTTTAAAGTCAGCTTGAATTTTAAGCTAAATAACCATTGWGTATGTGGTGATTATAGRTTATTTGTATNAAATTAGTGGAATTAGGTGYMGGTGTTGAKYSYAATTCATCCTAATTGCRGTGAACTTGCTGGTACTGTTATTTGTCACATGGCAGATGCTGTATATTGTGCTTGATGATTTAAGAATGTTTGGAGAAGAAAAAATTGTTTATAAGAGCTCTGTTTTTACTATTACTCGTTAGTCCCGCGATTGCCCTGTCTGAAACACCMACCCAAGAATATCAATTAAGTAATGGTCTCAAATTGATTGTTAAAGAGGACCAYCGCTCGCCAGTYGTCGTATCACAAGTATGGTATCGCGCAGGYAGYATTGATGAAGTGAACGGTAAAACAGGCGTRGCACATGTGCTTGAACATATGATGTTTAAAGGCACTAAAACAATCAAGCCAGGCAAGTTTTCTCGGCTAATAGCAGCAGCAGGSGGTAAAGAGAATGCGTTTACTGGGCCAGACTACACTTGCTACTATCAGCAATTAGAAAAATCTAATTTGCCACTTTCMTTTARGTTRGAAGCTGATCGGATGACAAACTTAGTGATTACGGATGCAGAGTTTGCTAAAGAAATTAAAGTGGTGATGGAAGAACGACGTTGGCGTACAGAAGACAAAGCACAATCACGTGTGAATGAGCAATTTCAAGCCATGACATTTCGCGCACACCCTTACGGACGATCAGTGGTTGGGCATATGAATGATTTAGAGAATATGACYGCTGCCGATGCACGCGAATGGTATARAAACTGGTAYACSCCRAACAATGCAACGGTTGTTGTGGTTGGCGATGTAAARGCYAAACAAGTAYTSGCGTTGGCTAAAAARTATTTTGGAAAAATAAASYCGCGCAAATTACCTGCGCGTAAGCCGCAAGTCGAGCCAAAACAAACAGGCGAGCGTCGCGCAGTCGTTAAGGCACCAGGGAAATTACCTTTCTTAATCATGGGATTCCATACACCAACGTTAATTAATGACGCGGCGACACCAGAACAAATTTGGGAGCCTTATGCACTAGATGTATTAGCGGGGGTGTTAAGTGGCAATAGCTCAGCAAGGCTGAATCAAGAGCTTGTGCGCAACACCGCTTTAGCYGTYAGTGTTGGCGCTGGTTATGACAGTACGACCCGCGGYAGGCTTTCATTGTTTGAGCTYGTCGGCACACCATCACAAGGCAAGACGGTGARAGAGTTRGAAGATGCGTTGTTTGCCGAAATAGARAAAATTAAAAAAGATGGSGTGACGCARAAAGAGTTGGACCGCGTTAAAGCGGGCGTGATTGCTTCTGATGTSTATCAGCGYGACTCTATGTTTTATCAAGCCATGCAAATAGGGCARCTGGAAACGATGGGCTATAGCTGGCGCTTACTAAAAGAGTACCCRGAAAAATTAAAAGCGATTACATCAGAACAGATTCAGGCAGTYGCGAAAAAGTATTTAGTAAAAGACAATATGACAGTCGCGACGCTGGATCCGCAACCGATWGATCCTGATGCCAAGCCTACMGGCAAACCCCACACCCACTAATGGCCAACACCAAAATCCGTCRCGAGTCGTTGTTGCATTACCCCTCGTGTACTAAACGTACACTTCGGGATAATGCGCCTAGTCTCGCTTAGCCTTTTGGTGTTGACGTTTTGCCAAGACATTTTTRTTGARTAGTATTTTTTAGATTGATAAGGTTTTAAAATGAAAATAACACAACTTTTAGTTTTTCTAATCAGYAGYCTGATTGCGGTTAGTAGTCATGCAGCAGTTAAGATTGAGCATTGGCAAACAGCTGCAGGCAGCCATGTTTATTTTGTAGAGAATCATGATTTACCCATTATGGATTTAAGTGTTGGCTTCCCTGCTGGTAGCGCACGTAATACGAAAGAAACCGCCGGCTTGGCCGGATTGACACGCCACATGATGAGCCTTGGTGCTGCGGGCATGGGTGAAGAAGAAATCACCAATGCCTTTGCAGACATYGGTGCGCAAAAAGGCGGRTCGTTAGATGCAGATCGTGCATCCTTCAGCTTGCGTACACTGACGAGTGAGCAGGATAAAGCGCTAGCAGTATTTAATAAAATTTTGCATCAGCCAGACTTTCCACAAGCRGTATTAGAYCGTGAAAAAACACGGATTATTGCAGGGTTRCAAGAATCAGCAACRCAACCTAGCAGYATCGTRAATAAAGCCTTTAYGCAGGCCTTGTATGGGTCGCACCCTTATRGYTTGCCAGAGAGTGGTGAAGTYGACACGATTAAAGCGGTTAARCGTGARGATATGCAAGCTTTTTACCAGCARTATTACAGTGCTAAAAGTGCTGTGATTGCGCTGATTGGWGAYATGACAAAAGCGCAAGCAMAAGCRATTGCWGAGAACGTRTCAKCWGGTTTGCCACAAACTGCCGCAGTYGGAAAAATACCWAGCGTTAGYTTGCCGCTGTCAGCCAAKGCRCAACAAATTGYRCACCCAGCCAGTCAAGCACATATCYTATTAGGTTATCCAGGGGTGAARCGAGGGGATGCTGATTATTTCCCATTGTATGTCGGTAACTATATTTTAGGYGGTGGTGGTTTTGTATCGCGATTAACTGAAGAAGTACGRGAGAAACGYGGGCTTGTTTACAGYGTATACAGCTACTTTATTCCAAGGGCAGAACTAGGGCCATTTCAAATCGGTTTGCAAACAAAAAAAGAACAAGCGGGCGAAGCATTAAAAGTAGTGAATGAGACATTAACYAAATAYATGCAAAAAGGGGTGACTAAGAAAGAATTAAAAGCGGCTAAATCTAATATCACAGGTGGTTTCCCCATGCGTTTAGATAGTAATCGTAAAATATTAGKTTACCTTGCCATGATTGGCTTTTACAAATTACCGCTAACGTATTTAGATGACTTTAATAAAGAGGTTAGTAAAGTGACGGCTGCACAAATTAAAGACGCATTTAACCGCCGTTTAAAGTTGGATCATTTTGTTTCAGTGATTGTTGGCGCTGAAAGTGAATAACGCTGCAATGGTCGGCTAGAAGGTAAATCGTGGATTCACGACATCCTGTGCAATGTCGTGAAGCGAAACGCATAAAAGCAGGTAATATAAAGCTATCTGATGGTTATGTGTTTGACGATTTAGCTAATTTCTTGCGCGAGGTACTTACCTCTATGAGATTGCGCAATAACATTTTGTTTTATTTTTGTCGATGATGTTTTGGGGTTGTAACTGACCTGAATAATTTTGCTGCCTTTATCCTTCAAATAGGCCTCTACATCTAAATTATGCAGTTTATCTCCCCAGTCTTCTCCGATCACAAAAATATCAGGTTTCAATTCTTTACAACCTGATACATATTCAAGTTTGTGGTAGGGGCGAACAATATCCACGCATCGTAACGCTTTCAGCATTTCCATTCGTTCATTAAGTGGAATAACCGGTACATTTGGCTTATAAGAACTCACCACGCCATCAGCGGCAACACCAACCGCGACCACATCACCCAATGTTTTGCAGTATTCTAGCAAAGCAAGATGTCCTACATGTAATAAATCAAATGTACCTACTGTATATACAACCATTATGCATTCATTCCTATTTAAATAATTCTATTTTGTTTCGACTATCTATAAAAGCTTCCAGCCAAAGATGCTGGTTATTATAAGGGTATAAAGAGCAAGACCGTAAACGTTAATTGGGTTACCAGAAAGCTTCGGGGTTTTTATTTCGGATACATTTAAAGCAGCAAGCCCTAAAGCCGTCACATAAAAAATAATAGAAAAGACACCGTGACTAAAAACACT
>NVTX01000137.1 GCA_002401735.1 Methylophilaceae bacterium
CTGATTGAGCAATATGGCGCAGACACTGCACGCTTCTTTATGATGTTTGCTGCACCACCAGAACAAACCTTAGAATGGTCTGATAGYGGSGTTGAAGGYTCTCATCGYTTTCTAAAAAGAGTTTGGAACCTTGGATACGCYCTTTCATCTGAAGTRAAAACAGAAGTGCCACCTAAACTKAGCAGCACWTTAKCTGCCGCAAGACGCCAAGTACATTTGGAGCTAAAACAAGCGAGCTACGATTTGGATCGCCAACAGTTTAATACGGTTGCTTCTGGCGGCATGAAAATACTGAATGCCTTAGAAAAAATACAAAAAGAAGCAGAAGCTGACTGGCAAAGTGTGGTGCATGAAGGCTTCTCTATTTTGCTACGCATCCTCTCACCGCTTGCACCACATATTTCGCAAACACTGTGGAAAGAGCTCAGTTATGGTGATGACATTCTTAACGCCAATTGGCCAGAAGCATTGGAAGCCGCCATGGTACAAGATGAAGTGAAATTAATGATCCAAGTCAATGGCAAGTTACGTGGAGACATGCAAGTATCGCGCACCACAAGCAAAGAAGAGATTGAAAAATCGGTCGTAGNAAACCCCTGTGTCACTAAATTCTTGGTTGATGGCAAAAGTGTGCGTAAAATCATTGTTGTSCCAAAYAAACTCATTAAYGTAGTGATTGGATAAACATTGAAATTKCCTATTCGCCTTAGCATAATCTCAWTYRTTATYRTCRCSCTAACGGCTTKYKKBWKYYAYTKGMKMRNGMCCARGNGNCNTTMSSYWSKAATCAATTTTTATTGAAGGCAATACCTTAGTCATTTCTAAAGACCTTAAAAAATCGTTAAGGACTAGTGATATCGTTATTCTTAAATCATCCAAAAATGCAGAGCTGAGACTTGAATTAGTCGGCGAAGAAAGGGAGAAACGTATTCTTTCATTAGCAAGTGCAGGTACTGTGAACGAGTACGAACTTTACTATCGTGTACATTACCGCACCAAGCTAGTCGACCAGCCAACATGGAGCGAAGTCCACACCGTAGAATCAAGGCGCGATTACACTTATAGCGATGCCAATCTTTTAGCAAAACAAACTGAAGAGAAAAAGCTAAATGAAAATATGCAAAAAGACGTCATTAACGGCATTATGCGCAGACTCTCTGCGCTAAAAAAACGACCACCACAAGCTGCAGAGCAGTAGTTAACCATATGCAGTTAGCACCCGCCCAGCTAAAGCAACACTTAACGAAAGCGTTAGCGCCGCTCTATGTGTTAGCCGGTGATGAACCGTTAGGCCAAAGTGAATGTTTAGATGCGATTAGGCAAGCAGCTAGAAATGATGGCGCCGATGAACGTACTAGTTTTATTGTGGACCGTAGCTTTAACTGGCAAACGGTACAACAGTTTGGACAAGCCCTTTCGCTGTTTGCATCCAAACGTATTTTAGAAATATCCATTCCAAATGGAAAACCGGGCGTTGAAGGTGGTAAAGCATTAGCCGCGCTAGCCGAGAATATTATTCCGGATACCACGACCGTTATTATTCTACCTGCGCTTGCACGTGACACTAAAAAAAGTGTTTGGTTTAATAAATTGCAGAGCGCAGCAATAGTGATAGAACTCCATGATGTTGCACCAGCACAGTTGCCACAATGGATTGCAAAACGCTTGGCTTTACAAAACCAAACAACGGATGACACCTCGCTTGAATTTATGGCGCATCAGGTAGAAGGCAACTTACTAGCCGCGCACCAAGAAATTCAAAAGCTTGGCTTGCTACACCCAGAAGGAGCGTTAAGCGCAGAAGACATTAGTACGGCTGTCTTAAATGTCTCCCGCTACGATGCTTTTAAATTAGGCCAAGCCGTGTTGTCGGGTGATACAGAACGCACTTCTCGCATCCTTCAAGGCTTACAAGATGAGGGCGAGCAGCCTGTTGCGGTCATGAACCCACTGATTTGGGTACTACGCCCATTAGTCCGCGTAAAGCGCGCGCAAGCACGTGGTGAAAACATGAATAACGCCATGACTAGCGCACGCATTTATGGCGAGCGGCAGCAACTCACAAAGCGCGCATTATCTCGCTTAAGTTTGCGCCAATTAGAAGCAGCCTTACAAAAACTGTGTGATATTGATAAAATTGCAAAAGGCATCATGCTAGGTGATGCTTGGCTAGAGCTATCAAGAGTCTGTTTTGGCCTTGCAAAAATACGTAGCAGACGATAATTAGATAAAGAAAATATCATGCAAAACATAAAAAACTATATGGATGCCGTTGGCAAAAATGCCAGACAAGCATCACGACACATCGCTAATGCAGACACTAACGCCAAAAACATGGCGCTCACTAATATCGCCAATGCCATCTTGCGAGAAAAAGCGAGCTTGCTAGCGGCTAATGCGAAAGACTTAGCCGCCGCCAAGAAGAATGGTTTAGAAAGCGCCTTGCTCGATAGACTGACACTGACAGAGAAAACGGTCGATAGCATGGCGGAAGGCCTATTACAAATCGCAAGCCTCGCAGACCCTATCGGCCAGATGAATGGTTTTAAATATATGCCTAGCGGCATTCAAGTTGGGCAAATGCGCGTACCTTTAGGCGTCATTGGCATCATTTATGAAGCTCGTCCTAATGTCACTGCTGACGCTGCTGGCTTATGTATCAAATCGGGTAATGCAGCTATTTTACGTGGCGGCTCTGAAGCAATTCATTGCAACCAAGCATTAGCCAAACTCGTCCATGAAGGCTTAGAAAAAGCCGGCTTACCTAAAGAAGTCGTGCAAGTGGTCGAAACCACTGACCGCGCTGCGGTTGGTGAACTCATTACCATGAAAGACTATGTGGACGTGATTGTGCCACGTGGTGGCAAAGGCTTGATTGAGCGTATTTCTAACGATGCACGGATTCCAGTCATTAAACATTTAGACGGCAATTGCCATGTCTATGTTGATCAAGATGCTGATGTTGAAAAAGCACTGAATATTGTAGAAAATAGTAAAACTCAACGCTTAGGTACTTGTAACACCGCTGAGTCACTATTGATTGATCGTGCGATTGCTAAAGAAGTCCTGCCAAAAATTGCAGCAGCGCTATTGGCTAAGGATGTAGAGATTCGCGGCTGTGCAGAAACCTGCGCGATTGTAAAAGAAGCAAAAGCAGCAACCGATGAAGACTATTACACTGAGTATCTAGACGCGATTATTTCTTGCAAAGTGGTTAATGGCATAGATGAAGCCATTGCGCATATCAACCAACATTCATCACAGCATACAGAAAGCATCGTGACGGAGAACTACACCATATCCCGCCGCTTCTTACGCGAAGTAGATTCCAGCAGTGTGATGGTAAACGCTTCTACGCGATTTGCAGATGGTTTTGAATATGGCCTAGGCGCTGAAATTGGCATTTCGACCGACAAACTACATGCCCGCGGTCCTGTCGGCTTAGAAGGCCTTACCTCACTTAAATATATCGTGTTAGGCGACGGGCATATTCGCACTTAATCGAATATTAAAAAAATCATGCGTTTAGTCGGCATTCTTGGTGGCACCTATAACCCCATTCATTATGGCCACTTACGCATGGCGCAAGAATTAGCAGAGGCTTTAAATTTGGCAGAAGTCAGGTTCATCCCTTCTGCCAACCCTCCACATAAAGATGATGTTACCGTTTCAGCAGAACACCGCGCTGCCATGGTTGAACTCGCCATCGTAAATAACCCACTGTTTACGCTAGACCGCTGTGAGCTAGAGCGAGAAGGCGCTTCTTTCACCATTGATACACTCATCGAACTAAGTGAATCATTAGGCGGTGATGCCGCCCTATGTCTCATCATGGGCAGTGATGCTTTTGTTAAACTCAACACTTGGCATCGTTGGCAGTCCTTATTAGATTATGCACATATTATTCTGGTGCAACGTCCTAGTACACAACCGCAAGAGAAATTACCTAGTGAATTAGAAGCGCTGTTACGTGACCACTACACAGAGCTGCACGGTGACTTAATGCATGAGAATGCTGGGTTTATTACGATGCAAAATATCACACCTCAAGATATCAGCGCTACTCAAGTTAGAGACTTACTACAGCAGCAAACGTCAGTACGTTACTTGCTCCCGAATGAAGTGGTTGAATATATTCAGCAGCAGCAGCTTTACCAAGCACCGGCATAACACCTAATTTTCTTAGGCGCATATTTTCCGAGTCTAATGTTTGTTATGCCAATTTGTATTAATTCATATAATCCTTCTTATAGCTCCAAGGACAAAGCCATGAGTGAAGAAAAGCTTGATATACCAAAACAATCAAAGGGTGACTTTACTCATTMTGTCGCTAA
Organism: Methylophilaceae bacterium; assembly: GCA_002401735.1. Taxonomy (GTDB): domain Bacteria; phylum Pseudomonadota; class Gammaproteobacteria; order Burkholderiales; family Methylophilaceae. Next base: position 4,335 of record NVTX01000137.1, read on the forward strand.
AGCGGGGCTATCTGCAATTCCTGTTATTGGAGGTGCCGCAGTAGAGTTATTTCAAAATGTTATTCAACCACCTCTGGAAAAACGCCGAGCAGAATGGATGGCTCAAGTCGGCAAAAAGTTACARAAACTTGAAGAAAACGGCTTAAATCTAGAAAGCTTAAAGGAAAATGAAAGTTTCATCTCGGCAGTAATGTACGCATCTCAACTTGCTCTAAGAACTCACCATCAGGAAAAATTAATTGCCCTAAAAAATGCAGTTGCTAATATTGCTATTGGACAGTGTCCAGAAGAAGTCATGCAACATATGTTTTTAAACATGGTGGATTCATTTACTGAGCTGCATATTCAGATTCTAAAAATATTTCAGGCACCTGAAACTCCTCCCGGGATAAGTATGGGTGGACTATCAACGGTCTTAGAACATAATTTACCTAATTTACGAGGTCGTCGAGATTTGTATGATCAGTTATGGAAAGACCTGTATTCTCGCGGGTTAGTTAATACGGACGGTTTGCATGTAACGATGTCAGGCAGTGGATTAATCTCAAAAAGAACATCCGGGCTCGGTGATGAATTTCTACGCTTTATTTCTGAGCCATAAGCAAAAAAACTCTGACAAATACCTTATAGCGGGACACCACAAACGATGCGGCACCTCTGCTGTAAGCGTTA
>NVTX01000004.1 GCA_002401735.1 Methylophilaceae bacterium
ACAGGTTTTTAGTGACATAATCACCTTCTGCATCGCAGATTTCGCGGGATTTCTTGTATGAGCTACATGCTTCCAGTTCGCCGGCAAGAAGGTCTACTGTCTGCACTAGTCGGTTCTAGTTTGGTCATGCTCATTACTTTTTTGTCAGCAGTACCTGTAGGCGTCAGTGCCGCAGTCTACTTAGAAGAATATGCGCCTAAAAACTGGATTACGGAAATTATTGAAATCAATGTGACCAATCTTGCCGCTGTCCCTTCCATTATTTACGGGTTATTGGCGTTAGGTTTGTTTGTTTACACCTTGGGTTTTGGCAATAGTATTTTAACTGCCGGTTTAACCTTGGGCTTGCTCATTCTGCCCGTGGTCATTGTCGCGACTAGAGAAGCGATCCGAGGCATACCGATTGCCATTCGCGAAGCGGCCTATGCAGTTGGTGCCACGAAAGGGCAAGTTGTTGGCAATCATGTCATCAAATACGCTTCAGGCGGCATTTTAACTGGTGTCATTATTGGGATGGCACGGGCATTGGGTGAAACAGCCCCTGTCATTACGATTGGCGCACTTACGTTTATTGCTTTTTTACCCTCTGCTCCAGTCACCAGCACGGCACCATTCATTAACTTTGATTGGTTAACTTCTGGTTTTACGGTATTACCCATCCAAATGTTTAGCTGGCTTTCCCGCCCAAGTGCAGACTTTCATGTTAATGCTGCGGCTGCCGGTGTCATTATTATCCTAGTGACATTACTGATGAATGGTGTTGCCATTAAAATGCGTTACAACATTCGCAAAAAAATCAAATGGCAATAAGCAAATTAACTATTTAGCACGATTTAAACATTTATTTAAACTACATTACTTAGGGAACTTGAAATATGGCGACAGCCAAACCAACGATTAAAGCAGAAGTACGTAACTTAAGCTTCTACTATAGCAATGGCAAGCAAGCGTTAAATAACATTAGCATGCCCTTATATGAGAAAAAGATAACTGCGCTCATCGGTCCATCTGGCTGTGGCAAGTCTACTTTTTTACGTTCTTTTAACCGGATGCATGACCTTTACCCAGGCAACAAGTATGAGGGTGAAATTATCATGYAGCCAGATAATACGAATATTTTGGATCCAAAAGTAGACCCAATTGAAGTACGCATGCGGATCAGCATGGTGTTTCAGAAACCCAACCCTTTCCCAAAATCCATTTTTGAGAATGTCGCCTACGGCTTGCGAGTGCGTGGCGAAAAGAATAAACGCTTACTCAGTGAAAAAGTTGAAGAAGCACTGATAGGCGCTGCACTATGGGATGAGGTTAAAGACCGAATGCAAGATTTGGCATTTAACTTGTCTGGCGGCCAGCAACAACGTCTATGTATTGCTCGCGCACTAGCAACTGATCCTGAAATTATGCTGTTTGATGAACCAACATCTGCGTTAGATCCGATAGCCACCGCAAACATTGAAGAGCTAATGAATGAACTGCGTAACAAAATAACAATCTTAGTGGTTACGCACAATATRCAACAAGCCGCGCGGGTATCTGATTACACAGCATATATGTATTTAGGTGATTTAATCGAATTTAATAATACTGGTGATATTTTCATCAAGCCAAAAGACAAACGGACTGAAGATTATATTACTGGCAGAATCAGCTAAATTAAACAGCTAACCTATAATTAGGAATAAAAAATGATTGAAACCACACACCTTTCGACGCAATTTGATGAAGACTTAGAACGCCTACGTAGCCGAGTACTGGAAATGGGTGGACTTGTAGAAGCACAGATTAATATGACCACCAAGGCCTATGCAGATAACAACAGTGCTGCCGTGCTTGATGTGCTAGAAAATGATCGTGAAGTTAATGCTTTTGAAAAAGCGATTGATGACGACTGCATTCATATTATTGCAAAACGCCAACCAACTGCTTCTGATTTGCGCCTTGTCATGTCCATTAGTAAAATGGTGACTGACCTTGAACGATCTGGCGATGAAATTAAGAAAATGGCAAAAAGCATACGTCGGATTCAAGAACGTGATTTAGCCGTACTAAAAGCAACAACGGATGTGAGACATTTGGCAGATGCCGCAAGCAGTCAAATAAGAAATGCATTAGATACGTTTGCTAGACTTGATGCAACTGAAGCAAAAGTCGTTATCAATGCGGATGATGCCTTAGATAAAGAATTTAAATCCATTATGAGACAGCTAATTACTTATATGATGGAAGACCCACGTACTATTACGACTGCACTAGACGTGATTACCATTGCGCGCGCAATTGAGCGCGTGGGTGACCATGCTAAAAATATTGCAGAACAAGTTATTTACATTGTTGAAGGTCGCGACGTGCGTCACACTAGGTCCATAAAATAGTTAATGGTTTTAGCTAGCCTTGAGTGTTCACAACACTTAAGGCTTTTTAACGCGAAACCACTACAATTAAGTCTCAATTTATCTGCATTTATTACTGTTTTAATAATCGTCACGCAACTGAAACAATTGTTTGTTATATTAACAAATCAATGAAAAATCAACCGCCAGCAATGCTTAATCGTGACTTAAGCATTTTAAGCTTTAACGAACGGGTTTTATCTTTAGCACAACGAGAAGACTACCCGTTGTTAGAGCGTTTAAAGTTTTTATGTATTGTTGCTTCTAATTTAGATGAGTTTTTTGAAGTTCGTATGGAACAGCAACTTGAAGCCATGCAAGATGGTATTGTGCAGGGCAATATCACAGCACAAACCTACGAAAGTATTTCCCAAAAAGCACATAAATTAGTCGAAAAACAATATCATTTATTTGAGCATGAGTTAATGCCTGCTTTGGAAAAACAAGGCGTCGCATTAATTTCTAGCCACTTACGAACAGCTGAACAAAAACGTTGGGTCGCACAATATTTTCAAAAAGAAGTTAAACCACTGTTGTTACCGATTGCATTAGACCCTTCGCATCCATTTCCACAAGTAGCTAATAAATCGCTTAACTTCATTGTGCAGCTAGAAAACAAATCTAAAAAGAACCCATCTATTGCAATTGTTCGCGTTCCTCGTGTTTTACCTAGGTTAACGCGTTTGCCCACACGTCTAAGTAAAAAGAAGCAGTGTTTCGTCTCACTCACCAGCATTATTCGCGCACATTTACCCGACTTATTTCAAGGGGTGAAAATACTCAGCTTTTCTCAGTTCAGAGTCACTAGAAACTCCGATTTAGAAGTCGATGAAGACGATGTCAGTAATTTACGCGCAGCCTTACGTCAAGAACTAGCCTATCGACAATATGGCAAACCCGTCAGATTAGAAGTCACCATTGATTGTGAAGAATCATTATCAAGATTTCTACTCAAGCAATTTTCTTTGCCCCCGTCTGCACTGTACAAAGTGAATGGGCCAGTTAACTTGGGTAGGTTAATTCAATTGCCAGACTTGGCCAGCGATACCAAGCTGTCATTCCCAACATTCACACCCGCTTGGCCTAAGGGTCTCTCAACCAACAAGTCAATGTTTTCTCAACTCAAAAAGCGAGATATTCTTATTCATCAGCCTTTTGAAAGTTTCGAGGCCGTTATACAGTTGCTACAAGAAGCCGTATATGACAAAGATGTATTAGCCATTCATCAAACAATTTATCGTGCTGGTTCAGATCCACGCATTCTCAATCTGCTACAAAAAGCAGTACAGCGTGGAAAAGAAGTGTTAGTTGTTGTTGAATTAAAAGCAAGGTTTGATGAAGAAGCCAATATCAATTGGTCCGAAGCACTGGAGTCTATTGGTGCACAAGTTGTTTATGGTATTGTCGGCTTAAAAACACATGCAAAAATGTGTTTAATTATGCGGCGTGAGGGACGATCTATTAAGCGCTATGGCCATGTTTCCACGGGAAATTACAATCCTAAAACAGCAAAGCTTTACACAGATATTAGCATGCTGACCAGTGACTTAACGTTCACTAGAGAGATGGAATACTTATTCAGGCATTTAACCAGTGATTTGCCATTGCCAAAAATGCGTAAATTGTTGGCAGCGCCGTTTACTTTGCGTAGCACGATGCTCAGATACATCACCTCCGCAGCGAATGCTGCGGCAAAAGGAAAACCAGCAAGAATTATTATTAAAACCAATTCACTCACGGATGAAACGCTTGTTTTAGCCCTACTTAAAGCGGCAAAAAAAGGGGTGATAATCGATTTAATTGTACGTGGCGCCTGTATATTGCCGCTTAATGTAAAAGAGTTACATGGTCGCATTCGTGTACGGTCTATTGCGGGTAGGTTTCTAGAGCATTCTCGCGCCTTTTATTTCGAGATTAATGGCAAAGTAAAACTATGGYTATCCAGTGCAGATTGGATGTCACGTAATATGCTTAAACGRGTAGAAATTGCTTGGCCAATCTTAGATGCACCTATGCAACAACGCATTATGGATGAGTGTTTCACGCCTTATCTGCAAGATAATATTGATGCTTGGGCCTTAATGGAAGATGGCAGTTACCAAACAGTCAACAGCTTACAAACAAGTGACACAAAACCAGCTAAGCGGTTCTCAGCGCAAACCATGCTATTACAAAAGAACCGCTAAGCATCCAACTACTTGGATTTAGTTGTAACAGTTAAACGCCAGTTCGTTTTTTTCCAGGCAATCACTTCTTCTTCGAGTAAGTACGCAGACTGTGGATGTGATTCCACCCAGCCCTCTCTTACTGTTAATTGCATCTCATCCTTGTTGAACTGTAGCTTTTTAATGCCTTTAAGTTCAGGCTTGTTCCTTGAGTGGCACAGAATGACTGCTAAGCGCAAACAAGCAAGCGATACGATTAAATGATCATCAACSGTTGTTAAATCTAACTTTTTAATTTTCCCATGTTGGCCTAACACCAATAGGCTTAAATGGTGCAACTCGCTTTGCGAGAAGCCCATCAATTCGGTGTGATCCAATATATACGCGCCATGACGATGCGATACCGCATGAGAGATGACACTTCCAATTTCGTGGCATTGTGCAGCCCAACTTAACAGCCTTCGTTGCTCTTTCAACTCGACCTTTTTAAGGTTCAAGTCTTCTGCGACACTATCGAATAAATGAATTGCAGCTTCTTTAACATTTTCGGCATGCTTCGTATCCACGGGAAAACGGCTCAACAATAAATGAATCGATGCTTCTTTTGTGTAGACCAAGCCATCGCTAGCTTCTGCTGCCATGTCATAAAACAAACCATGGCGTAAAGCGCCACGTGCGACATACAACGTTTTTATTTTCAGCAAGTCGAATACGGCTCTGAGTACACTTAAGCCGCCACCAATCACGGCATTACGCTCTTCTTTCAGCCCATCCAATTTCAAACTATTTACATTTTTAGCGTTAACTAACTCTTTCCGCAGCCAGTCTAACCCTTCTTTTGTTATTTCACCTTCTTCAAAACCAGCTAGCGCCAACACGTCGCCTACTGCCCCAATTGTGCCAGAGGCTCCATAAGCAACATCCCAGTGCTTACGCGCATAGGGCTCAGTAATGACATCTAAAAATGATTTTGCAGCTACTTCAGCGCGTTTCAAGTTGCGTTCGGAAAGCTCACCATCAGGGAAGTATTTAAGAGACCAAGCAACTGACCCCACACGTAAGGATTCAGTTGTCTGCGCACTAAAATGTTGGCCCAATATAAACTCAGTTGAACGGCCTCCAATATCAATAACTAATCGACGTTCATCTGATTGTGGTAAGAAATGGCTAACCCCTTGGTAGATTAGCCGGGCCTCTTCCACCCCAGAAATAACTTCTACTTTGTATCCAAGTGCCTTACGTGCCAGCCCTAGGAAATGGGTGCTATTCCGCGCTTCTCTTAACGTTTGCGTGGCAACAGCACGTACATTTTGTTTTGGGAATCCTTTGAGTGCTTCACCAAAACGCTCTAAACACTTAATGCCTCTTTCAATTGCGGCCGCATTTAAATGGCGGTTTTCATCCAAATCCGCACCCTGCCTTACCGCTTCTTTTATGTAATCAACCCGCTGTATTTGCCCACCTACATGATGTGCTATTTCTAGTCGAAAACTATTTGATCCTAAATCCACTGCAGCCAGTAACGTCTCGGCCCCTATCGTCATATTTTTATCCATAATGCATTTATAGCATATTAGAAATGCTGAATGATGGTCTCAATAAAAAAAACTATTCATCATACTCACATTGATGCCTCAGGCTAAAACAAGTCTGTTTTTTCTACTGGTCCATTAAAGTACTATAAAGCACCGGCGGTTTGTTAAGTTGAAATAGATCGATTGTCTCTTGATAAAACACCGCCATCCGCTGTGCTTGGACAGCCGCCGTCCAGCTTGTTAATGCGTAATCTTTTGCTCGCCGACCCAAATCATCACGCAGCCGTTTATCTTCAATCAGGCAAGCGACTTTTTTGGAAAACACTACAGTATCTTCCGTAGAAATCATCGCGCCTTTACCTTCTTTCAAAATTGAAGCGGTCCCTAATTCTGCAATCGCCACCACAGGAGTGCCTTGTGCCATGGCTTCCAGCAGCACCAATCCTTGTGTTTCACTTTTAGATGAAAATACAAATGCATCTGCCGATTGATAACATGCATTGAGTTCTGTGCTGCGGTCTAAATACCCTATAAATTTTACGTTATTTTCAATTTTCAAGGTGTGTGCAAGTTGGTGAAGTGATTTCTCTGCAGGCCCTTCACCTGCAACGACTAATAGCACATTTGGATAGCGCTCAGCTAACACTTTTGTCATTTCAAATAAGAAAGGAATATTTTTTTCAAAAGCAACTCGACCAACATAAAGTAACATCGGACGCTTATTCTCAATACCGTATTTTTTCTTAAACATTAAGCCATCTGCTTCTTCAAAACTAATATCCTGCAACCCAGTTGGGATCACTTTGGCTTTAGCATGAATGCCGTAAGTTCTTAACACATCTAACATGGGCTGTGACGGTACAACAATGGCATCTACGGCATGACACTGCCGCTTAGAAATCATTCGCGCCAACCCTCTAGCCACTTTCTGAGGTATCCAAGGCAAATAATGATGTAAGTAGTCTTCAAAAAAAGTATGGTACGTTTCAACGCAAGGAATATCTAATAGCTTTGCTAATTTAAGCCCTAAATAATGCGCCACAAACGGCGTATTAATATGAATAATATCGTAACCCGCCTGTTTGAGAGCAGGCAATCGTTTTAAGGCTGCACCGTACTTCATTAGCTTGTCTTCAGGATCAAAATAAATACTACGTGCTGGAACACGCATCACATTTTTTTCTTCACTAATCTCCTTTCCATACTCAGGAGCAATCAAATCCACATGGTGGCCTAGAGAAACGAGCTGGTCTATAAAAGTCTTAATAGAGGTCGACACGCCATTAATGCGTGGAAAGTAAACGTCAGAAATAAATAGTATTTTCATAGATAGCACATCCACATGATCAATTTAAGTAGATGCTATCTGTCAATTATGACAACTTCATGAAGAAGTCATCTCCTTATCCACAACTTTGCATAATGTCATTTAGCCTTCATGAAACCATGTCAAATTACGGGCCATGAACAATCAAAAGTGCTTAGCGATTTTGGGATGGTGTTTACCACTATTTTTTTACTCTCTTGATGTCAATGCTTGGGGCCTTTATACCCATGTTTATTTTGCGCAATCATTACTCTTTGCTACTCCACTGTTAGATAAACGCTTTAGAGAGGCGATTAAGCAGTTCCCTGAGTTAGTGATGGCAGGTGCTTGTTTACCAGATTTAGCGGTCATTTCTAAAAAATTTAATACCACCCATCAATGGCAAAAAGCTGAATTTTTGATTAACAATGCTCGTTCTCCACAGGAAACAGCGATGGCAATCGGCTACGCAAGCCACCTGTATGTTGATGTCATTGCACACAATCACTTTGTGCCAGCACATGAAGCACTTTGGAATAATGAGAGTGTATTCACACATATTGCTTCGGAGTGGGCAATGGATGTCCATATACAAAAAAAATTACAGGCAACACCAGGGCAATTATTGTCTAAACATGCGACATTAATCAGCCATTTTATTGCACCTTGCTTTCGGCAACCACAGCACTTAGTTAAAAAGAATTTAGTGACCTTAGCGTATGCAGATCGCTTACTTAGAGGCACTAAGTTACCAACATTGATTCACAAATATATTCACTTAAACAACAACAAAAAGCATCAACACTTTGATTACTACATTAGTCATACCGAGCATGCATTACGTGAGTTTCACAAAACCCTAAATGGGCACCGGCCACATTGGCAACCCGAGCTGGCTGTCACCGATGATTTGAAACGCATGAGAGTATGGCGGCAACACTGCTTAGAAACACTCAATCAAGGGCATGCTGTCCCTATTCGCTACTATGGGGTCTAGGCTAGATCATTAGAATGGTATGAAAAAGCAATCAACCGACAGCCATTAACATCTACAATCTATCATTGTAAAAGTGTGTAGAAATGCTTAGAAAAATATTGCTTAAAGTATGAACACTAATGAAATAGCGGATATAACAAACCCAATCACAGCACCTGCAAACACATCGCTAGGGTAATGTAAGCCTAGCACCACTCGCGACATTGCCACCATGATGCTAAATGGAATCACCAATATTGAAAGCGAAGGATAGTAAGCCAAAATCATGCAAGAAAATGTAGCCGCGTGTAAGGTGTGTCCTGAAGGGAAGCTAAAGTAATCTAAAGGCTTTCCTGTGAGCCAAACATCTTGCAGCACTTGATAAGGCCTTGGGCGTAATGTTTTACCTTTTAACCATTTATAAACCAAGGTGCCAGACAAGCCTGTCGCAATAATATGTAACACTGGCAACCAAGCAGCCACGCCTTGCATAAGCAAAATGCCAAATAACAATGTATACCAAAAGAAGCCATCACCTAAGCGGCTCATCAGCCTAAACCAATGTCGCACTAAACGATATTGGCTTGTATGGCTAACTTTGACACACAAAGCACCATCAAAATGGTTCATGCGTGTGAGATAAAAGCGCATTCTGTTTGTCATCACAACCCCTTGTATCGGTAGGTTAGATTGCAAGAATGCGCTTTTAATATGACAATTTTATGAAGCTAGAATGACGCTTCTATTAAATGATACAGTCCAAACAAGTGATTAAAAAATACTATTGACTCTGCGCTTCCACAACAGCCGCAATACTTTCTGCCAATTTCTGTACCAATGTGGCATCTTGACCTTCTACCATTACGCGAATTTTTGGTTCAGTACCTGAAGCACGTAGCAACACACGGCCAGATGTTTTCAATTTATCTTCAGCCTGCTTCACAGCGGCTTGAATCTTAGGCATTTGTAAATCTAGCTTCTTCTTTGTTGTTACATTAATGAGCACCTGTGGATACAATGGCAACTCTCCACCCATCATTGCCAAGGTTTTTCCGCTTTGTTTTAACGCCTGCAATACTTGCAATGCCGCAATAATGCCATCACCACTGGTATGTTTATCCAGCGTTAAAATATGACCAGAATTCTCACCACCCAGTTGCCAATTTTTTTCTTTTAAAAGCGCTAATACATATCGGTCACCGACGTTAGCGCGACCGAATGGAATTTGATGTTTTTCTAACGCATGCTCCAATGCTAAGTTAGTCATCAACGTGCCTGCGACACCGCCCTTAAGCTGGCCTTTAGCATATAAACCCAAAGCAATGATATAGAGCAATTGGTCTCCATCCAACAAATTTCCTTTAGCATCAACCATCAGCACACGATCGCCATCTCCATCAAAGGCAATGCCTAAGTCAGCTTGATGTTCAACAACCGCTTTCTGTAACGCTTCTGGGTGTGTAGAACCAACGTTCAAATTAATGTTAACGCCATTTGGCGTATTGCCAATAGCAACGACTTCTGCACCAAGCTCATGAAACACAAGTGGTGCCACTTGGTAAGTCGCACCATTTGCGCAATCTAAAACAATTTTTAAATCCCGCAAATCCATATCATTTGGGAAAGTGCTTTTACAAAACTCCACATAGCGTCCAGCTGCATCGTCAATCCGTTTTGCTTTACCCAACTCTGATGATGTCATGACTTCCATCGGCTTTTCTAATTCAGCCTCTATTGCATGCTCAATATCATCGCCCAACTTTGCACCTTCACTAGARAAAAAYTTTATCCCATTATCATAGTAAGGGTTRTGAGAAGCYGAAATMACAATCCCTGCTTGYAATCTTAATGCACGCGTTAAGTARGCWATGGCTGGYGTTGGYAAYGGGCCAGAAAGRAAWGTTTTAACGCCTGCAGCAGTTAGTCCTGCTTGCAAAGCCGCTTCAAACATATAGCCTGAAATACGTGGATCTTTACCAATCAGTACAGCTGGATGTGCATCTTTTGCTAGGTTACCTTGCAAACCAACAAAAACGCGACCAGCGGCATAACCTAAGCGCATGACGAACTCAGGTGTAATCGGAAATTCACCTACTTTTCCACGGATACCATCAGTGCCAAAGTATTTTTTAGCCATGTTTAATGCTTTCTATTTTAATCAATTATTTTAGCTTGGTACTGGTTAATCAATGGCAATCAAACCCATAGATAAATAGCGAACAACACCACAACCATGATGGTGAAACGCAATATACCCTCTTGCGACAATCCGCTCGGCTTGTTTGCATCAAATGCTTCTTTGGCTTCTGTATCATTCTTGATATAAGCATCAACGGCTTCTTTTGCTTCTTTAAGGCCTACGCCATTCTCACTTCGAAATAACTTAATCGCCTGAATTTTTTTACCTTGTTTAATTTCATTTAACACGGCTTCAGATACTGTCACTTTGTCCTCTGTCCTAACGGTCATATTATGTTCCTAATCATTTAGCACTACTGATGCTACTTTTAAAGCCTCTACCGTCGCGCGAACATCATGTACACGCAGTATATTAGCGCCTTTCATAGCAGAAACCACAGCAGCTGCCACACTAGCATATAATCGTGCATCCACATTATTTCCTGTCATTTGGCCTAATACAGACTTTCGTGACAAACCCACCAACATTGGCAACCCTAATTGTGAAAACGCATCTAACTTTTGAATAAGCGTGATGTTATGCTGCCGTGTTTTTCCGAACCCAAACCCTGGGTCAATTAATAAACGGTTTTTGTTAATCCCCGCTTTTTTACAGGCATTAGCCCGGGCTAACAAAAAATCAGAAACCTCACTAATTACGTCATCATAATGAGGATCTTCTTGCATGGTTTGTGGTGTGCCTTGCATATGCATTAAACACACAGCAACTTCTGAAGTAGCGACAACCTCTAATGCGCCGTCTTCTTGCAATGCTTTCACATCATTAACAATACTGGCACCCGCAGCAATAGCAGCTCGCATCACGGCTGGCTTATAGGTATCGATAGATATCGGAATGTTAATTTCTGCTGACAAAGACTCAATCACAGGGATGACACGATCCAGCTCTTGCTGCAAACTCACTGGCGTTGCATTTGGCCTTGTAGACTCACCACCAACATCTAGAATGTCAGCGCCCTCCCCTATCAATTTGAGTGCTTGCGTGATGGCTTGATCTGTTTTTGAAAAGTTGCCGCCATCTGAAAAAGAGTCGGGCGTTACATTAAGAATACCCATCACGCGTGGGCATGCCAAATCCAGTTTAAATTGTCCGCAGTGTAACTTCATATGTAAAAGGGCTGGCTRATTAGAATTAGCCAGCCCCTATTTTAACGCAAGTAACGACAAGTAATTAGTTTTTCGCACTCGGTTGTGGTTTAGGATTCACAATAGGCGTTGCCGCACCGCTACTACCTGAGCTGTTACTTTTACCTGTCTGTTTTGGTTTAGGCTCACGGACTGGTAAGCCAGCCATAATGTCGTTAATTTGATCCGCATCTATCGTTTCAAACTCCATTAGCGCCGACATCATTGCCTCGACCTTATCTCGATTATCTTCTAACAATTTACGTGCTACTGCGTAYTGYTCATCAAGAATACGACGAATCTCTGCATCCACTTTCTGTTGTGTTGCTTCAGATACCGTCTTAGCACTCATGCTACCAAAGAATGAATCTTGCTCATCCCCAGCGTACACCATGGTACCTAACGCATCGCTCATGCCGTACTTCGTCACCATATCTCGTGCTAACTTAGTTGCACGCTCAAAGTCATTAGAAGCACCTGTAGACATTTGGTTGACAAAAACTTCTTCTGCAATTCGACCACCAAACAAGATAGAAATTTCTTCCAACATTTTGACTTTGTAATTACTAATGCGATCAAACTCTGGTAACTGCCAAGTTAAACCTAATGCCCAACCACGCGGCATAATGGTTACTTTATGCACAGGGTCAGCATTGGGTAGCAACTTCGCTACTACTGCATGGCCTGATTCATGATAAGCCGTATTACGGCGTTCCTCTTCACGCACCACCATTGATTTACGCTCTGGACCCATGAAGATTTTATCTTTCGCATCTTCAAAATCTTCCATATCGACTGTACGCTTATTTCTGCGCGCAGCAAACAAAGCGGCTTCATTGACTAAATTAGCTAAATCCGCACCAGTAAAACCTGGGGTGCCACGTGCCAATATCTCTGCGTTCACATCAGGATCAATCGGTACTTTACGCATGTGAACCAACAAAATCTGTTCGCGACCTTTAATATCAGGCAAGCCAACCATGACTTGACGATCGAAACGACCAGGACGAAGTAATGCTTTATCTAATACGTCTGCACGATTAGTTGCCGCAATGACAATCACACCTGAATTAGGCTCAAAGCCATCCATTTCAACTAGTAATTGATTCAACGTTTGTTCACGTTCATCATTACCACCACCAGTACCAGAACCACGACTACGACCAACGGCATCAATCTCATCAATAAAGATAATACATGGTGAATTTTTCTTTGCCGTTTCAAACATGTCACGTACTCGAGATGCACCAACCCCCACAAACATTTCCACAAAGTCTGATCCGGAAATAGTAAAGAATGGAACTTTTGCCTCTCCTGCAATGGCACGTGCCAATAGTGTTTTACCGGTACCTGGAGGACCAACTAGCAATATGCCACGAGGGATGCGRCCACCTAAYTTTTGAAACTTACTAGGATCTCGCARGAACTCTACCACTTCCATCACTTCTTCTTTGGCTTCATCACAACCAGCAACCTCAGCAAAGGTCGTTTGATTATTGCTTTCATCTAACTGTCTAGCTTTACTTTTACCAAAGGAAAATGGGCCACCACCCTTACCACCACCTTGCATTTGTCGCATGAAGAAAATCCACACGCCAATTAACAAAATCATTGGGAACCATGACATGAATATTTCTAGCAATACGGAGCGCTCTTCTTCTGCTTTCGCTTCGACTTCTACATTGTATTTAAGTAAGTCGCTAACCATCCACAAATCATTCGGAGCGTAAGTGCTAAACTTTTTATCGTCAATTGTGGTGCCGCGAACAACACGCCCATCAATTTGTACTTTCGCCACTTTTCCACTTTTCACATTTTCCATGAATTGCGAATAAACGACTTGTGTTGCTGCTTTATTCGTACTACCAAACTGCTGAAAAACAGTCATTAATACAAGTGCAACAGCAATCCAAATTGCAATATTTTTTGCGATATTATTCACTAGCCTTTTCCTTTTTAAACTTGGCCATCATTTCCACCAAGCACAACAATCATTCCAACTTACTTATTTACGACCAAGCCCTAACAAATACACTTCATTACTGCGACTTCTTGACGCTTTTGGCTTTCTAGTCACGACCTTGTCAAAGCTTAAGCGCATGCACTTTACAATATCGTCAAATCCAGCCCCAATAAAAACTTTGACTAAAAGATTACCTTTAGGTTTCAACCACTGCTGACTAAATGCTAATGCCAGCTCAGTTAAGTGTGCTGCACCAGCTTGATCGACATCTTTTACCCCAGTTATATTGGGGGCCATATCTGCTATCACAAGGTCTACAGGCTTATTATCTAGCTTTTTTTCTAATAAAGTTAAGACGTTCTCTTCTCGAAAGTCACCTTGTATAAACTCTACACCCCTAATAGGCTGCATGTCCAATAAATCCAAGCCAATAATACGTCCCTGACCTTTCAATCGTTGTTRCGCCACTTGAGACCAACTGCCAGGGGCCGAACCTAAATCAACAATCGTCATGCCGGGCTTAATCAGCTTACCTTTATCATCAATTTCAATCAGCTTATAAGCTGCACGTGAACGATACCCTTCTTTTTGGGCACGTTTTACATATTCATCCTTCAGATGCTCTTGCATCCAAGCCTTACTGCGACTACTTAGCTTCATGTCTTATTATACGAATTCATGATAAAATCCATCCTATCTATAGCACCTAAAAAGCATTCCAATTCATGAAATTAAATCCCAAACAAATTAGCCATTTACGTGGTCAAGCACACAGTCTAAGCTCAGTAGTAATGATCGGCAACCAAGGCCTAACTGATAATGTTTTCAAAGAAATTGAACTCAACCTAAATGCGCACGAATTAATTAAAGTGCAAATYGCYGGTGGTRATCGTGATGCCAGAAAAACCATTTGTGAAAGTATCTGCGGSCAAACAAAAGCACTTGCTGTCCATCAAATCGGCAAACAACTAGTGCTTTATCGTGCAAGCGACACCATTAAAGAAAAAAATAAAATCCATATTCCCAAGCTGTAAGTTTCGCTGTACATACTATCGACGGCTTGTCAGCACAAGCGCTAGCCCGAGCAAACATTCAATAAGGTAGACAACACCCGCGACCCCATGCCAAGCTGCAAACTGACTGGCATATTCACTACTCATAACACCGAGAGGAAGCGCATCTACTTTCATTTTCGCCAGTAATGGCTGGATGCCAAACAGACCAACCATAGTGAGTAACACCATCAACGCAACGACCAAGACATAACGCTGTTTAAAGCGCACTTCTTTATTGTCTATAAAATGCTGAATAAGCAAATAGGCGCCAATTGCCAAGCCGATGTAGCTAATGGTTGCAAACAATTGACCTGCAACATTACCAGCCAATTGCCTGTCTTGTATCACATCAAACAGTATGCTTGCACTGAGCCCAGTCATCCAAAGGCCACCGACCCAGAAAGCAATCGCAATAGATGCGAGCTTGCGCGACATCACTTAGCCGTATGAAACGTCTAGTATTTCGTACTCTTTAACGCCTCCTGGCGCCATGACTTCCGCAACATCACCTTCAGATTTACCAATCAATGCGCGCGCAATCGGAGAAACAATAGAAACCTTACCACCTTTAATATCGGCTTCATCTTCACCAACGATTTGATAAACCTTACTATCGCCAGACTCCAAATCTTCAAAACGCACGGTAGCACCAAAGACGACGCGACCTTCTGCATTAAGTTTCGCTGGATCAATCACTTGTAAATTAGAAAGCTTAGCCTCTAACTCAGAAATACGACCTTCTATAAAGCTTTGCTTTTCTTTTGCTGCGTCATACTCTGCATTTTCAGACAAATCCCCATGTGACCGCGCCTCCGCAATCGCCTCAATGACACTAGGCCTATCTTCGCTCCGCAAACGACTTAACTCACTCTTCATCAATTCTGCGCCACGCACTGTTACTGGAACTTGATTACCCACCATATTACGAACCCTTATAAAAAACAAACCGCACTCACCAGAGCGTGGTTTTAATATTACCCTGAATAAACTAGTTTATTTTACGAAAGCTTTTTATGCAAGTCTTGTATAGACTCTACATGCAACTCTTGCATATAAGCCATGCCCATACAGGCTGCTTTTGCCCCAGCTAATGTGGTGTAATAAGTCACTTTATTCTGCAAAGCGCTATGTCTAATTTCATATGAATCTGCAACCGCTTTTTTATCTTCTGTCACATTAACAATAAAATCAATTTCATTATTCTTAATCATATCAACCACATGCGGGCGACCTTCCGCTACTTTATTGACTTTAAGCACAGTTAGCCCATTTTCACTCAAAGCTCTAGCAGTCCCTTTTGTCGCAACCAACTCAAACCCAAGCTTGGCTAAATCTTGCGCAATATCCACCACTTTTTGATGATCTTCGTTACGCACACTAATAAATGCTCTGCCGCCTTTTGGCAACTTAGCTGAAGCGCCTAATTGTGCTTTTACAAAGGCCTCTGCAAATGTGCTGCCAACACCCATGACCTCGCCAGTCGATTTCATTTCTGGGCCAAGAATCGTATCAACCCCGGGGAATTTAATAAAGGGGAATACGGCTTCTTTCACTGAAAAATAAGGTGGCACAATTTCCCTAGTTACCCCTTGTGATTTCAAGCTTTGGCCAGCCATACATCGCGCTGCGATTTTAGCCAACTGCAAACCACAAGCTTTAGACACAAAAGGCACTGTCCGTGATGCACGTGGATTCACTTCTAATACGTAAACTGTTTCACCTTGAATAGCGAACTGTACGTTCATTAGGCCATTTACACCCAATGCCTTAGCCATCTTAACGGTTTGTTCACGCAATTCATCTTGCAACTTCTTACTGAGACTGTAAGGCGGCAATGAGCAAGCAGAGTCTCCTGAGTGCACACCGGCTTGTTCAACATGTTGCATGACGCCACCGATCACGACATCTTCACCATCGCAAATAGCATCTACATCAATCTCTAACGCATCGCTTAAAAAGCGGTCTAGTAATACGGGCGAATCATTAGAAACCTTAACAGCTTCACGCATATAGCGTTCAAGCTGACTTTGATCATGTACAATTTCCATGGCTCTACCACCTAGCACATAACTAGGCCGCACCACTAGTGGATAACCAATTTCGACAGCAAGCCGAACCGCTTCTTCTGGCGCACGCGCTGTGCGGTTAGGTGGCTGTTTAAGTTCAAGCTCATCTAACATTTTCTGGAATCGCTCACGGTCTTCTGCACGATCAATCGCATCAGGGCTAGTGCCGATAATGTTCACACCTGCCTTTTCTAACGCGCGGGCCAGTTTCAATGGCGTTTGTCCGCCATACTGCACAATCACCCCTTCTGGCTTTTCAATGTGTACAATTTCAAGCACATCTTCCAACGTTACAGGTTCAAAGTACAAGCGGTCAGAAGTATCGTAATCGGTTGAAACCGTTTCAGGATTACAGTTGACCATGATGGTTTCATAACCATCCTCACGCATGGCAATCGCCGCGTGTACACAGCAGTAATCAAATTCAATGCCTTGACCAATACGATTTGGCCCACCACCTAGCACCATAATTTTTTTCTTATCACTTGGGCGCGATTCACACTCTTCTTCGTAGGTTGAATACATATAAGCCGTGTCCGTTGCAAATTCGGCAGCACAGGTATCCACCCGTTTATAAACTGGCCGCACATTCAAGGCTTGGCGATAAGCACGCACTGCATGCTGATCCGTATCGAGCAATGTAGCTAAACGGCGGTCCGAGAAACCAGCACGCTTTAACTGAAATAAGGCTTCTTTATCTAAGTCCGCAATATGTTTGCCTGACAGTGCAGCCTCCTGCTTAATCAGGTCTTCAATCTGCGCCAAGAACCAAGGATCAATCTTACTGATCTCAAATATTTTCTCAGCACTCATGCCCATTCTGAATGCATCGCCTAAATACCAAATCCGTTCCGATCTTGGTTCACCAAGTTCTTTGGTAATCACATCCAAATCAGTTGTTAATGGGTCTAATCCATCCACACCAACTTCTAGACCACGTAAGGCTTTCTGGAAGGACTCTTGGAAACTACGCCCAATCGCCATCACCTCACCTACCGATTTCATTTGCGTCGTTAAACGGCTATCCGCTTGCGGAAACTTCTCAAATGCAAACCGTGGTATTTTCGTTACCACATAGTCAATAGAAGGCTCAAAAGAAACCGGTGTTTGCCCGCCAGTAATATCATTTTTCAACTCATCTAATGTAAAGCCAACAGCCAGCTTGGCTGCCACTTTAGCAATCGGGAAGCCTGTCGCTTTGGAGGCGAGTGCTGACGAACGCGAAACACGTGGGTTCATCTCAATCACAATCATCCGACCATCTTCTGGATTAATGGCAAACTGTACGTTTGAACCACCGGTATCCACACCAATTTCGCGCAACACAGCCAACGATGCATTACGTAAAATTTGATACTCTTTATCAGTGAGCGTTTGTGCTGGCGCAACGGTAATAGAATCCCCTGTATGCACACCCATAGGATCCAAGTTCTCAATGGAACAAATAATGATGCAGTTATCCGCAGTATCGCGCACCACTTCCATCTCATATTCTTTCCAGCCGAGCAGAGACTCTTCAATCAACAATTCATTGGTTGGCGAGGCTTCTAAGCCACGTTCACAAATCTCCACAAATTCTTCACGGTTGTARGCAATRCCMCCRCCRCTACCACCCATCGTAAATGATGGTCTAATAATCGCTGGATAGCCAATATTCGCTTGCACCTGCAAGGCCTCTTCCATACTGTGTGCAATAACAGACCTTGCTGAACCTAAGCCAATTTTACTCATGGCTTCTTTGAATTTTTGTCGATCCTCTGCTTTATCAATCGCCTCTTTTGAAGCACCAATCATCTCTACATTGTATCGCTCAAGCACCCCGTGCTTATCTAAATCTAATGCACAGTTAAGTGCTGTTTGCCCACCCATGGTTGGCAACAAAGCATCAGGCTTTTCTTTCGCAATAATTTTTTCGACCACCTGCCAGCTAATCGGCTCAATGTAAGTCGCATCAGCCATTTCAGGATCTGTCATGATGGTGGCTGGATTAGAGTTCACCAAGATAACTCGATACCCYTCTTCACGCAACGCTTTACATGCTTGCGCACCAGAGTAGTCAAACTCACAGGCTTGCCCAATCACAATTGGCCCTGCGCCAATAATTAAAACAGATTTAATATCAGTACGCTTAGCCATYAGCTAACCTTCCTTTCTTGCATCATGCTAATGAAGCGATCAAACAAATAACTCATTTCTGTTGGCCCAGGGCTAGCTTCAGGGTGTCCTTGAAAACTAAACGCTGGCTTATCTTTTAGTGCAATCCCTTGCAAGCTACCGTCAAATAAAGAAACATGCGTGACTTTTATATTAYCGGGCAAGCTACTTTGGTCTACAGCAAAACCATGGTTTTGGCTGGTGATATAAACACGCTTATTCTCCACATCTTGTACAGGATGGTTAGCCCCATGATGCCCGAACTTCATCTTCATTGATTTAGCGCCACTAGCTAACGCTAGCAATTGATGTCCCAAACAAATACCAAAAGTAGGGATGCCTTCATCAAGTAACGTCTGGATGGTCTTGATTGCATAATCGCATGGCTCAGGATCTCCTGGGCCATTGGACAAGAAGATGCCATCGGGTTGATAGCTTAATGCTTCTTCAGCTGTCGTTTGTGCTGGCAGCACCGTCACTTTACAACCACGTGCAACCAACATCCGTAAGATATTGCGCTTCACACCATAATCAAATGCCACCACATGATACGGCTTACTTTCTGGCGCAACATAACCTTGGCCTAACACCCACTCACCCTCTTCATACTCGTAAGCAGATTTACATGTCACGACTTTAGCTAAATCCATCCCCGTCAAACCCGGGAAGCCTTTGGCTAGCTCCAGTGCTTGTTCTACATCACCACCCACCATAATGCATCCGGCTTGCGCGCCTTTTTCACGGAGAATACGGGTTAATTTTCGGGTATCGATATCCGCAATAGCAACGAYATTATTTGCCGTCAAATATTCTGATAATGTTTGCTCACTTCGAAAGTTGCTTGCCAGTAATGGTAAATCCCTAATCACGAGACCAGATGCACAAATCTTGTCCGACTCAACATCTTCAGCGTTGACCCCAGTATTCCCAATATGTGGATACGTTAAGGTAACTATTTGCTCAGTATAAGAAGGATCAGTGAGGATTTCTTGGTAACCTGTCATCGAAGTGTTAAATACCACCTCTCCAATGGTCTGGCCTGAAGCGCCAATTGAAGTGCCTCGAAACACCGTTCCATCTGCTAACACCAATATTGCTTGTGTCGGTTCTACAGGGCGTGTTTGCGACAATTTCTGCTCCTTAATCATATTCAATTTCATTTTTTTCGCGCACTTTGCAGCACTCAATTACCAATGCTGGCGCTAGACATGCAAAACGGGAGGAGTGATGTACTCTTCCCGTTTCAAGAATTGACGAATTATATCGGTATTAGACTTTTATTTCAAGCACAGAGAGCCTCTGATCGACGTAATTTTTTAGATAAAATACGTGCATATTGCACAGATATCTGAACGATTTATTTTTAAGGGGCTTGCTTTAAACCCAGCACATCACGCATGTCATAAAGACCTGTATTTTTCTCTGATAGAAACTTAGTCGCTCTAAGCGCACCCAGCGCAAACGTTGCACGACTGCTGGCTTTATGGGTGATTTCCACCCGTTCTCCAGTGCCCGCATAAATCACCGTGTGATCACCAACCACATCACCACCCCGCAATGTTGCAAAGCCTATCTTGCCAGCTTCACGCTCACCAGTCACACCTTCACGGGCGTAGACTGCACAGTCTTTCAAATCCTGACCTAAGCCCTGAGCAGCCGCCTCACCTAAACGCAATGCAGTGCCAGAAGGCGCATCCACTTTATGGCGATGATGCATTTCGACCACTTCAATATCATAGCCATCATTCAATACTTTCGCCGCTTGCTCAACCAAATTAATTAGCAAAGTAACGCCAACACTCATATTTGGTGCAAAGACAATCGCCACATGCTCAGAGGCTGCTTGTATCTTCGCCTTTTCTGCTTCGGTAAAGCCAGTTGTCCCAATGACCATCTTAACGCCAGCCTGCTGACAGGCCGCCAAATACTGCATTGCCGCTTCTGGCCGAGTAAAGTCTATCAATACGTCCGCCCCGGCTAATGAGGTTGCCAAATCTGCCGTCACATCCACGCCTGACACTACGCCAACTTGCGCCCCAGCATCTTGTCCTTCCAACACGCTACCTGAACGGTCTATCGCTGCGTGCAACTCCAGTCCGTCGTCAGCAAAAACACCTTCTAACAGTGCCACGCCCATGCGACCAGAAACCCCTGTAATCACTACTTTAGTTTTCATACTGTGCTCTTTAATAAAATCAGAAACCAATTTTTTCTAGCATCCGCTCGAAAAAACTCGGCTCATCTTGATTAAGCAACGCATCTTCCTGACTCTCTTCAACCGCTTGCACAACACTATCTTGCAGCACCTCGTCAGATGCAGAAACGCCATCTGCTTTGATACGACTCAAATCAAGCTCCCGATCAAGCCTAAATATAAGTTTATTATCCGTATAAGTGCGTATTGGCAATACTTTCTCAGCAGGCGTCATAGAAACATCGTTATTAGATTCAGCCTCTTCTATTACTGGAGAAGTCGCCTCCTCAACCATTTCTGTGGCAGGCACCTCTTCAGACAACACTGGCTCATCTGATAAGGATTCAGATGGGCCTAATGGAATCGGCACAGCCAAAACAGAAGCCTGCTCACCACCTTCTGGCACCGCCACTGRCAGCATGCTAGATTCAACCGCTTCAGAAGCAGCATCCGCCGCCTCCACATCAGGCTCTTCTATTGGTACAACAATAGGCTCAACCGTATCAGATGCTGATTCATCAGGCTTAGCACCTTCACCAGCCTCGTCWGCAAGCTGCTTCGCAACATCTTCAGCCGTCTTTCCTTTTGGAACAACATCGCCACGCACTTGGGTTAGTAGGTTGTCTTCAAAATCTAAAATCACGCGACGTTGACTAACAATTTCACCCTGCTTGCGTARCTGATAAAAGTAATCCCACCGGTTGCTGTGAAAGCTATCCACCAATAGTGGTGTGCCCATAATAAATTTGACTTGTGACTTAGTCATACCAGGCCGCAACTTAAGCAACATCTCAGATGTCACTACGTTACCTTGCTGAATATCCATTTTATATGGCTTAATTGTTGGGATACCAGCACCGCAGCCAACAAGGCTAACAGCGACTGATAATATAAATAATTTTAAAAAGTTACGCATAGTTTCTTATGTATAGGAGACATATATATGATTTGGCGTTAATATACCACGATGCCGAAAWGGCTAAAACCAAAAAGTTCGAGAAATGGGTGAGAAACTATGCATGATCAAAAAGATTTAAAGAATGCTGGATTAAAAGCGACTTTACCAAGACTAAAGATTTTAGAGTTGTTTGCGAAAAGTGAAGAACGCCACTTATCTGCAGAGGATGTCTACAAGATATTGTTAAATGCAGGCGACGATGTCGGTCTAGCAACCGTTTACCGCGTGCTGACACAATTTGAAGATGCGGGACTATTAGTTCGCCATCATTTTGAAAGCGGGAAATCTGTTTTCGAATTAAACGAAGGTGGCCATCATGATCATATCGTTTGTGTGAAATGCGGCCGTGTAGAAGAGTTCTTTGATGAAGAAATTGAACGTAGACAACAAGAGGCTGCTGAATCACGTGGATTCACCATGCAAGATCACTCCCTCATGATTTATGGCGTATGTGACAAATGCGGCTAATTRCTCGCTAAACATCAAAACACTTAATATTAAACAGCAACACAAATATCTTTCATGAAGAAGGGATAGTCGGTGACGAGCTTATCTTTCAACAAACAGGTGATTAGTCGTTACGGCAACATCTTCTTAGCCGTTGCCCTATCATTTGTCATCTCTGCGTGTGGCACAAACCCTGTCACCAAAAAAAGAGAATTCCAATTCGTTTCTCAAGACAAAGAAATTGCCATTGGAAAACAARACTACTCACCTGCACGGCAGTCACAAGGTGGTGATTATATTATTGATCCAGAACTGACCGCTTACGTACAGGGCATTGGTAAGCGATTAGCTGCAGCCTCTGACAGGCCAGACCTTCCTTACGAGTTTGTAGTCATCAACCATTCAGTTCCTAATGCATGGGCCATGCCTGGCGGCAAGATCGCATTTAACCGCGGCTTACTTTATGAGCTAAATAGTGAAGCGGAGTTAGCGGCCGTCATGGGGCATGAAATTGTGCACGCCGCTGCGCGACATGGTGCAAAAAGCATGGAGCGCGGCATCTTCTTACAAGGGGCAATGATTGCAGTTGGCATCGGCGCGCAAGGCACCGACTACGGCAAYCTYATCGTTGGYGGYTCTCAACTTGGYGCGCAACTTGTTTCGAGCAAATATGGGCGCGATGCAGAAAGCGAATCYGAYTTTTATGGCATGAAGTACATGAAAAAAGCAGGGTATGACCCCGCCGCTGCAGTCACATTGCAAGAAACGTTTGTACGCTTAAGTGCAGACCGTAAAAGTGATTTTATTTCAGGGCTTTTTGCAAGCCACCCACCCTCACCCCAACGCGTAGCCGCCAATAAAGTCACCTTGGCAAAAATTGGCACAGGCGGAGAAGTCGGCAAAGATACATATGCCAAAATAGTTGGCAAGTTAAAAGCAACCCAAGGCGCTTACAAAGCCTACGATGAAGCGGTAGCAGCGCTTAAAAAAGATGACATAGCGACTGCAACTAAACTTGCAAAAAAAGCAATTAAAGGTGAGCCTCGTGAAGCGCGCTTTCAGGAACTACTAGGCGACATTGCCTTTACACAAAAGAAACCGCAAAAAGCCCTCGGCTATTATGCAAAAGCTATTAAGATGCAACCCGATTATTTCAAACCGCATATTCAAAGCGGCATTGCATTATTCAACATGGGAAAAAAGAAAGAAGCCGAACCTTATTTAAAACGTGCTAACGAATTGCTGCCGACAGCTCCTGGCCATGCGCTACTAGGCCAAATTGCCGAAGAACGTGGCGAAACCAAACTTGCACTGCAACATTACCAAGTGGCTGCCAGCTCAAATTCAGCTATCGGCAAGGATGCAACAGCACGTGCCATGCGCCTCGACTTCCCGCGCAACCCTGGCAAATATCTCAAGTCAGGCGTGCTTGCTGACAATAACGGCAATTTATATGCTGTGGTACAAAATGGCGCGGCATTGCCAATTGAGGGTGTTCAAGTTCGTGTTGTTAAATACAATGCACAAACAGGCCGCGCAATGTCAAAAAGTAAGCCAATGTCTATTAGAGGCATAATCGAACCAGGTAAGCGTGGCCAAGTCGGGATTGGTGTCCGCATCAAGGATCCGAAAGAAGCAAGGTTGTACAAAGTGGCGGTCGAAACAGCATCACTTGTAAAGAATCCTAAGTAAGCCACGCATTGAACAGAATATAAAAGGAATAGAAAAATGATGAAGTTCTTAAATTTTATTTTATTAATTGCTTTAGTCACACTCGTTATTTTTGCCTCGCTTAATTGGCAGGCCATCATTACACCCATTCCTTTATCACTCTTATTCATGGATGCCGAAGCGCCACTCGGTCTTATTTTGCTAGCGGCAACAGGCTTACTTACACTGCTCTTTCTCGGCTTTGTCGTCTATATGCAATCWTCYACSCTRATGACCAGAAAACGRCTCAACCGCGAAGTGGAAGAACAACGCAAACTGGCCAATGACGCTGAAGCCTCACGCCTSACAGAATTACGTACTTATTTAGCAACAGAATTGAARCAACTCTCAGCYCAGAATAGYGACATTCATCAGAAAGTAGARACGCGGCTGACTGAAATAGAAACTGCRCTTAAAGGTRCAATGGAGGAGACKGGCACTAGYTTRTCTGCTTATATTGGAGAGCTTGGGGATAAGTTRGAGACGAAGTAGGTTGTAARTATTCCYAATTGCTAAGTCAGTTGAGAAAGCATTAACTCGAYTGAGASAGCATCTCTTTCGCGTGGCTTCTAGTGGCATCGGTTACGACTAAGCCGCCAGACATTCTCGCAATTTCTTCGATACGTTCAGCGTCACTCAACTGCTGAATATGGCTAAGCGTTGTATCATTTTCTTGTGTTTTACTGACTTGCAAATGCTGCGCCGCTTGTGCTGCCACTTGTGCTAAATGCGTAATCACCAAGACTTGTCGGTTTTGACCTAATTGTTTTAGCAATGTCCCCACTACCTCTGCTACGCCACCGCCGATACCAACATCGACTTCATCAAAGATCATGCAAGGGACACTTCCCTGCGCYGCAGTCGTCACATGTAAMGCTAAACTAATGCGRGAAAGCTCACCGCCAGAAGCSACTTTACCYAAYGGACGSGGTTCTACGCCAGCATGCCCAGCAACYAARAAWGCAACTTGTTCTAGACCATTCGCTGATTTATCRCATGGTKCYAATGCKACTTGGAACTGACCGCCGCTTAACGATAGGCGCTGCATTTCCATRCTRATTTTAGTACTTAAATCATTYCCAGAYTGCTGCCTCTGCTCGCTAAGTTGTTGAGCRCTASYRGTATARACATCTAAGGCWTCTGTCACYTGCTGCGCCAACACGCCATCATTGGCAAAAGATTCAAGCTCKGCCATYCGAACCTGCCAACTTGCGAGCATGTCTARCAGCKCYTCAGGGCGTRYRCGATATTTKCKWGARAGCTCRTGAATSGCTTGAATGCGACTTTCAACTTCRRCTAGCCTTGCAGGGTCTATATCATCACGTTGCAAATAGCGATTCATGCTGCGCGTTGCTTCTTCAAGCTGAATCACGGCAGAATCAATCGCTTCAGAKGCTTCAGACAACTGTRTATCTAGCTCAACYAAGCYWGATAGCTTCTGTTGYACTTGGTTCAGCATGGTCAGCGCTGCTGGCTCACCTTCACTGACYAATCCYAAACCKGACTCGACACCTGAAATAAGCTCCGCACTATTGCTTAAACGGCTGTGTTCTAGCTGTAAAGACTCCCATTCTTCCGGTGTAAAGCTAAGCTGCTCCAGTTCACGCACTTTGTCGCGCAACTCCGCTAGCTCATCTGCATATGCGGCTGCATTTTTTTCAATCTCGGCTTGTTGCAAGTGCAATTGATGCCAAGTTTTATATTGTGTCGCTACTTGGCTTGCTAATGCTGAAGCACCTGAAAATGCATCTAAGATTTGACGTTGTGTATTGGTGTTAAGCAAAGAGTGATGGGCGTTTTGGCTGTAAACATCAACCAGATACTCACCTAGCGCCTTCAGCTGACCAACCGTTGCCGCTGCACCATTAATAAACCCACGACTACGTCCATCACGGTAAATGACGCGGCGCATGATTAAATCATCATCCATATCTATTTCATTTTCAGCCAACCATGCTTGTGCTTGAGTGTTGTTAGCAATACCCATCGTGACACTAATATCGGCTTTATCACTGCCATTTCGCACCACATCTCCCTCATTGCGCGCGCCCAGAGCTAATGACAGCGCGTCAATGAGTATCGACTTTCCAGCACCGGTCTCACCAGTTAACGTGGTAAAGCCTTGGTTAAACTCTAAGTCTAACTGTTCGACAATAATAAAATTACGGATAGATAATGCTTGCAACATAATTAAGTGTATTTTAAATGACTTTTTAATATCCCGTGAAAAACATAGGATGTTATATGGCTAACCCCAATGAAGTTTATTACGCAACATCTCGTAATAGCAGTATTCAATGGGGTGTAATAGATTCACAGTTTCTTTTGCGTGCTCTACTTTCACGCAATCTCCCTCTTCTAATGCCAATTGGCACTGGCCATCAAAACTAATTTGCGCTGTGTCTACCTGCATCAAAGTCACTTCAATTTTTGAATCACTATTCACAGCGAACGGACGATTGCTCAACGTGTGCGGGCAGATTGGCACTAACGTTATCGCCTCTAAATTCGGATGTATGATTGGTCCGCCAGCAGAAAGCGAATAAGCGGTTGTCCCCGTTGGGGTGCTGATAATAAGGCCATCTGACCTTTGCTTGTGCACAAAYTTKCCATCAATATTGACTTCAAGCTCGATCAATCGCAAACCACTTTTTAATACAATGTCATTAAATGCATGGTTTTGCAGGATAACCTTACCGCCCCTGTTCACGGTCGCATTTAGCATCATTCTAGATTCCGCTTGATACTGACCATCCAAAATAGCATCAATCGATTGCAGCATATCTTCTGCACGCAAGTCTGTTAAAAAACCAAAACGACCACGATTGATTCCGACCAATGGAATGGGATCATCTTTAAGTGCTCTAGCCACACTCAGCATTGTGCCATCACCCCCCATGACAATCGCCAAATCTGATTTTTTGCCAATATCACCTAAAGCGATTGTCTCAAACGCATCGATTTTTGCATATTTCGCGGTATTTTTTTCAAACAACACGTCAATATTTTTTGCCTGCAAATGACGCGCCAAATCAGTCAAATCATTTTTCATGAATTGCACTGCGGACTTCTGCATATATTTGCCAATAATGGCAATCGTATTAAATTCTTTCTGCATGTCAGAATTTAATCACAGATAAGCGTTTACAACCAGTAGCAACTGCACACTAAATCAGGCAAAATGATGTCTTAACCTTAATTAGTGAATAAATGAGTTGGAAGAACGCGCACAAATTTTATTAAAAACCTTGATTGAGCATTATGTGAGTGACGGGCAACCTATCGGCTCTAATGCACTTTTGCAACATTCGGGCTTAGACCTGAGCCCGGCGACTATTCGCAATGTCATGAGTGATTTAGAAGCACGTGGCTTTATCGCCAGCCCACATACGTCTTCTGGGCGCATTCCAACGCAACAAGGCTACCGGTTTTTTGTTGATTCGTTATTAAGCATTCAACCACTAGAATCACAGCAAATTCAGCAACTTGAAAACACCTTAAAATCCACGGACCAACAAGCGTTGATTGCCACCGCTGCAGATATGCTTTCCAACTTAACGCAGTTTGCGGGCATGATACTCATCCCTAAACGTAAGGCACTCGTATTTAAGCATTTAGAATTCATGCCCTTATCTGAAAGGCGAATCTTAGTAATTATTGTGTCAACAGACGGCACGGTGCAGAAYCGCATYATYTTAAGKGACACGCCATACGCAACAGCAGACCTCACGCAAGCTAGCAATTATTTTAACGCGCACTACACGGGCCAAACCTTTGAGGGCGCACGCCAAAAGCTACATAACGACCTTAAAAAAATGCAAACAGATATTAGCAGCTTAATGTCTGCTGCTCTTGACACTGGCGACCAAGCAAATGCCAACAATAAAGACGATGTCATTATTGCTGGAGAACGCAATTTGTTAAATGTTGATGAGCTGGCGACGAATGTAACAACACTACGCAAATTATTTGACGTATTTGAGCGCCGCACCACATTGATGCAGCTATTAGACAACAGCCAAAAAGCAGAAGGTGTGCAGATATTTATTGGCGGCGAAAGYGGTTATAGCTCCYTAGATGARTGCAGCATGGTCACCTCGCCTTAYAAAGCTGAYGGAGAGGTCATWGGCACCTTGGGCGTCATCGGGCCGACTCGCATGGCTTATGAGCGCGTCATTCCCATCGTAGACATTACAGCTAAACTTTTATCTAATGCGCTTTCCAATACTTAACCTTATTTTTTAACAACTTATGGCTTTTTACAAAACCGAACCAAAACAACAACATGACAGCCAACCTAAAGTCGGCATTTTACTTGCCAACTTAGGTACACCTGACGCACCGACAGCAAAGGCTTTGCGCCCTTACTTGCAACAATTTTTAATGGATAGACGCGTGGTTGAGATTCCACGCTTTATTTGGTGGTGGATTCTACACTGCGTTATTTTATGGATAAGACCCAAAAAATCTGCTAAAAAATATGCACAAATATGGATGAAAGAAGGCTCTCCACTACTGGTGCATACACAAAAACAAACACAGCTCTTACGTGGTTATTTAGCACAAAAGGTGAAGTCTCCTTTTGTGGTCGAGTTCGGCATGAGYTACGGCAACCCCAGCATGCAAAGTGCCATTRAAAAACTGAAGRCACAGCATTGCGACAAAATTCTGGTGTTCCCACTTTATCCGCAATATGCRGCAAGTAGTACGGCAGCTAGTTTAGATGCTATTTGGAAAATATTGCTTAACATGCGCAATGTACCAGCGATTAGAACCATCAAACACTATTATGACCATCCGGCTTACATTCGAGCATTAGCAGCGAGCATCAATGATTATTGGATGATGAATGGTCGGCCAGAGAAGTTAATCATGAGTTTTCATGGCATACCGAAGTTCCATTCAACGAAAGGTGACCCCTACCATGATGAGTGCAAAAACACAGTAGCATTATTAGCAAAAGCACTAGGCCTAAACAAAGACCAATATCAAATCGCATTTCAGTCACGCTTTGGCAAGCAAGAATGGTTAAAACCTTACCTTGCCAACACATTAAAAGACTATGGCAAAGCCAAAACAAAACGCCTTGATGTCGTTTGCCCTGGCTTTAGTAGTGACTGTTTAGAAACATTAGAAGAAATTGCGATGGAAGGTAAAGTGATTTTTCAAAGTAATGGTGGTGGCGAATACCACTACATTCCAGCATTAAATGAAAATGATGCTTGGATACATGCAATGACAGCCATTGCATTAGAAAACTTAACTGGCTGGGTATCCACAGAACAGGACGAACCTAACGTTCAGCAAGCCGTGCAAAAGCTTTAGGCGCCAATCAATAAGCGGTATAATCCCCATATAGACTGAATCGCAAGTACGCCGCGTACCGAATGACGCAGGCATATGTAAACACAGATAAGGAATGAGCGAGTACGAGACACTGTAAGTCGTTCAAAAAACAAATTTATGATAGTGATTACTGGTGGTGCAGGCATGATTGGTTCAATGATTGCCTGGCATCTCAACACGCAGCTTAATCAAGAAAACCTTGTGCTCGTTGACAGCATTAAACACGAAGCGCAGTGGCAAAACCTTGTGCACCGCAAGTACGTCACTTATCTAGACAAAGAACAATTGTTTGATTGGCTGGACAATAATTATGACGTTACGGCTGTTATTCACATGGGTGCAATCAGCGCAACCACCGAACGTAACTTTAATAAATTAGTGGAAGCTAACATTCATTATTCGCAACACTTATGGACGTGGTGCGCAAACAATGAAGTGCCTTTTCTTTACGCCAGCTCCGCGGCTACTTACGGTGATGGCAGCCACGGCTACAATGATACTTCTATCGAAAAACTAAGACCGCTAAATGGGTATGGTTATTCAAAACATTTTTTTGATCAATGGGCGTTAAAACAAGTGGCAGAAGAAAAACCATGCCCGCCAAGCTGGGCAGGTTTCAAGTTTTTCAATGTCTATGGCCCTAATGAATACCATAAAGAACGGATGGCTAGCGTTGCTTTCCACACCTTTAATCAGTTTAGCGAACAAAATACAATGAAGCTGTTTAAAGGCACAAAGGAAGGGATTGAAGATGGCATGCAAATGCGTGATTTTGTTTATGTCAAAGATGCCGCCGCCATTCTCTGCCATTTTTACAGCACAGCACTCAGCGACAAGCCGACCGCTAACGGCATTTACAATATCGGCACCGGTATCGCGCGCAGCTTTAAAGATTTAGCCACGAACGTAATGACTAGCATGGGCCGTGACCCAGACATCACGTACATTGATATGCCAGAAGATTTACAAGGAAAATATCAATACTTTACGGAAGCTAATATTAGGAAACTACGGGCTGCTGGATATAGTGATGGATTTTACAGCCTTGAAGACGGCGTGAAAGACTATGTGCAGAACTACTTAATGCAAGAGGATCAATACTGCTAATGGATTATATCGATTACCTTAAAGGTGAGCATGCGGCCCATAGTGAAATGTTTCGTGCACTTAAGCCACTTTTTCCGCTGATCAGCAATGTTGGCATTGCCATGCAAAATAGCATCAAAGCTGGCGGTAAAATATTGTTGATGGGCAATGGTGGCAGCGCTGCGGATAGCCAGCATCTAGCAGCAGAGATTGTTGGCCGCTTTAAAAAAGAACGTAAAGCCATGCCAGCAATCGCACTCACAACGGACACATCCATTTTAACTTCCGTCGGTAATGATTACGGATACGATTATATTTTTTCGCGACAAATAGAAGCGCTTTGCAGACCAGAAGATGTCGTCATTGGCATCACAACTTCTGGCAATAGTGCCAATGTGGTTAATGCCATCAAAGCCGCCCAAGAAATAGGCGCAACCACAGTCGGCTTAACGGGTGGCACAGGTGGTAAGTTGACTGCTATTTGCGACCATAACTTAATCATGCCCTCGAATGTGACTGCACGCATTCAAGAAGCCCATATTTTTGTCGGGCATTGTTTGTGTGAAATTTTAGAATCTGATTAGTCAATACCTATGTCCAAAAAATTATTAAATACCGTCAAAACTTTCGATAGCCAAAAATACCATGCATTAGTGATTGGTGACGTCATGCTGGACCGTTACTTAATTGGAGATGTCGGTAGAATCTCCCCAGAAGCGCCAGTCCCTATTGTCTTGCTGAGTGAACAAAATGAGCGCGCAGGTGGCGCTGCCAACGTTGCTGCGAATTTAGCACTATTAGGCATGCAAACACATATTATTGGTTGCGTAGGCAATGATACGGAAGGCAGTGGCCTTAAAAAAATCATTTCAGCGATGGATGTAGATCCAAGTGGCATCATCAACTCTACACACCGTCCAACCATCGCAAAGACACGCATACTAGGTGGACACCAACAAATGCTCAGGTTAGACCAAGAAAGCCCTACGCCGTTTACACTTGAAGAAACAACACAGGTGTTGAAGATGGTGGATGCTAAGCTCGCACTTAAACCAAGCATTGTTATTTTGTCAGATTACGCGAAGGGACTACTAAGTCCTAGAGTCTGCCAACACATCATCAGCACATGCAAAGCGCATAACATTCCTGTATTAGTGGACCCAAAAGGCCGAGACTATGCGAAGTACAGTGGCGCAACGGCCCTCACGCCCAATAAAAAAGAAACCGCAGAAGCCTGCGATACAAACGTGGATGATGTGGCGTTAATTGAAAAGTCTACAGCGCTAAAAAACAGTTTAAAACTAGACTTTCTTGCTGTCACACGTGGCGCAGAAGGCATCACACTCATTGATAGTGACACCCATCAAATTGCTGCTACGGCACAAAAAGTGTTTGATGTTTCTGGGGCTGGAGATACTGTCATCGCCACATTAGCAACAGGGCTRGCGCACGGCCTCTCGCCATATGAAAGTTTACAGCTAGCCAACTTAGCAGCCGGCATTGTTGTAGGCAAAGTGGGCACTGTACCGATTACCAGCAATGAGCTATTAGAAGCTCTTGTGCAACAACAAGGTAATACACAAGCAAACAAAGTATGTGACTTAGCGCAACTCATCTCAAGAGTAGAAAGCTGGAAAGCATCTCAGCAAAAAATTGTATTCACGAATGGTTGTTTCGACTTGCTACATGCAGGCCACGTCACCTACTTAGAGGCGGCGAAAAAACGTGGTGACAAACTCATACTAGGCTTAAATACAGATCGTTCCGTCAGTGCAATTAAAGGCCCAACAAGACCTGTTGTGCATGAAGGCGATCGTGCGCGCGTATTAGCTGCCTTAGAATCCGTGGATGCCGTCATTTTATTTGATGAAGAAACGCCACTAAACCTAATTAACAAAATTAAACCTGACGTCATTGCCAAGGGTAGTGATTACACCGYTGACCAAGTCATCGGTGGYAAAGAAGTTGAATCTTGGGGCGGTGAAATAGCACTCATTGATTTGGTAGAAGGCCGAAGCACCAGCAATATTATCAAGAAACTCAATCATTAATCTTTAACCACCATGACAGCTGAAAAAATTCTTGTGATGGGCCCTTCTTGGGTAGGTGACATGGTCATGGCACACAGCTTATTCCAATCACTTAAGCAACAAAACCCTGAAGTACAGATTGATGTTGCCGCACCCGCTTGGACACTGCCTCTATTAGACCGCATGCCTGAGGTAAACGGCAAAATTGCACTTCCTTTCAAACATGGGCAACTTGGGTTAATGGAAAGAATTCGATTTGGACGCAGTTTAAAAGACAACCATTACACACAGTCTATTTCACTTGTAAATTCATTAAAGTCTGCCATTCTGCCATATGCAGCGAACATTAAAA
>NVTX01000005.1 GCA_002401735.1 Methylophilaceae bacterium
CAAAAGTTGCACAACTACAAATAGAAAAAATATCACAGGCCGCGGCCAAGCAAAGGGCAGGGCGATGCGGCCGCGTCTCTAGCGGCATTTGCATTCGATTGTATTCAGAAGAAGACTTTAACAATCGCTCTGAATTTACCGACCCTGAAATTATACGTAGTTCACTTGCGAGTGTTATTTTGCGCATGGCCGCTTTGCGATTAGGCGATGTTGATGAATTTCCATTTATAGAAGCACCAAGTTCACGCTTAATTGCCGATGGTTATTTGCAGTTACAAGAACTTGGTGCCGTTAATGCGCACCGCAAGATTACAGACATTGGCTTGCAGCTAGCCAAGCTGCCGCTAGACCCACGTGTTGGGCGAATGATATTGGCGGCAAAGAAAGAAGGCTGCCTGCAAGAAGGTTTGATTATTGCCAGTGTACTCAGCATACAAGACCCAAGAGAACGGCCAATGGACAAGCGTGATGCCGCCGCTAATGCCCATGCTAAGTTTGCTGGTGAAGGTTCAGACTTTATGAGCTTCCTTAAAATTTGGGATTGGTATCAAGATGCGTTTAAGAATAAGAAGTCTAATAAAGACTTACTTAATCAGTGCCACCAAAACTTTCTTTCATTTTTACGTTTGAAAGAATGGAGGGAGCTGTACAGACAGTTGCGAGAAATTGCAGAAGACATGCAATTTAAGCTGAATACGAAAGAAGCCAATTACGAGCAAATCCATAAAGCCTTGCTAGCCGGTCTGTTGGGTAATATTGGCTTTAAAGATGGTGATAATGATGCTTACTCAGGTGCGCGTAGTATTCGTTTTTATGTGGCGCCAGGTTCTTGCTTAAAGAARACACGTCCAAAGTGGGTGATGGCWGCAGAGTTRGTTGATACCTCTAAATTATATGCACGCTGTGTGGCCAAGATTGAGCCAGACTGGATAGAACCATTGGCTCGCAGTTTAACCAATAGTCAATACAGCGACCCACGATGGGATAGAAAAAAAGCACAAGTCACGGCGTGGGAGCGTGTTAGTTTATACGGCCTCACAGTCGTTCCAAAACGCAGGGTGCATTACGGGCCCATTAATGTGCAGGTCTCACACGAAATATTTGTGCGCGAAGCGCTGGCAAATATGGAGTTAGAGTCAAAAGCATCATTTTTAAGTGCAAATAGACGCATAATCGCCGMAATTGAGGAGTTGGAGCATAAAGCGAGGCGGCAAGATGTACTAGTGGACGAGCATGTTTTGTTTGCGTTTTACGATAATATCGTCCCACAAGACATCGTTAATGGCATCGGCTTTGAGGCCTGGCGTAAAGAAGCAGAAAAAGAAAMCCCTAAACTMYTACAYTTAACSARAGAYGACTTRATGCGGCATACCGCAGATAGCGTGACTGAGACGCAGTTTCCAGAGAGCTTGGAAATGGATGGCGTGACAATCAATGTTAAATATCGTTTTGAGCCAGGGCATGTTTTAGATGGTGTAACGGCAACCGTGCCATTAGCCTTGCTAAATCAGCTAGACGCGACACGTGCAGAATGGYTAGTGCCGGGGATGCTACGTGACAAAGTAACCGCGTTRGTTAAGATACTRCCTAAAACGTATCGTCGTGTGTGTGTGCCAGTRCCAGATTTTGTCACTGGGTTTTTAGAGCAAGCAAAAGTTGGTGCGTTACCAATATTGCCAGCATTAGTTGATTACATTCAACAACAAACCAGCTTAAAGCTAGGTGTTGATGATTTTATGATTGATAAATTGCCAGAACATTTTTTCATGAACTTTAGTGTGATTGATGAAAAAYTACGTGAGTTAGGCATGGGYCGYGATTGGCACGCGCTAAAAAACCAACTAGGTAGCGCAGCGCAGCTTACATTTAGAAGTGGCTCGACGAATAACATTGAAAARWCMGRTATTAAACAATGGGATTTTGGTGATTTGCCAGCGACACTTACYTTYACCAAAGAAGGCCAYCAACTCACAGGCTACCCAGCRTTAGAGGAYSATGKSGATAGTGTTGCCATYAAAYTGTTTGATACTGAACAGGCAGCAAATGCTTCACATCGTGCGGGGGTGTGCCGCCTCATGCGATTTGAACTTAAAGAGCAAATGAAGCAATTACAAAAAGCCTTACCCAATTTCAATCAATACGCACTACAGCTGCGTAATATCATTGCGCCAGATGATTTAAGAGAAGACTTAATCCGGGTATTGGCGGATCGCGCTTTTGTGGGGGAAGATGATTTGCCTCGCACCAATGATGAATTCATGGCGCTCAAACAACGGGCAAGAGCACGCTTGCCTGCTGTAAAAGATGCGCTATTTCGTATTATTGCCATTATCGGTACCGAGTATTTTGCGTTAGCTGCTAAACAAGCGAAAATGCCAGAGAGGGCTAATCGACTAACGAAAGATGTCACCAGCCAAATTAATGGGATGCTACACAAGCATTGCTTTAGCCAAACGCCTTGGGACCAGCTTCAGCATTTGCCGCGCTACCTAAAAGCGCTGCGGTTAAGAATAGAAAAACAGCCGAGCAACCCAGACAGGGATGGTAAACATGCTGCGAGCATTGGCATGCTTTGGCAAAAGTGGCAGGCGGAGATAGAAAAGCAGCGGAAGCTAGACAATATTTCACTAGACTTACAAAACTTCCGGTGGTTGATAGAAGAACTACGTGTATCGCTCTTTGCGCAAGAGCTTAAAACACCATTCCCTGTGTCAACCAAGCGCTTAGATAAAATTTGGACTCAGTTGATATAGTTCAATAAACCGTTTGGTTTTCGGTTTAAGCTTGCGCGTCTTAAAATTGCGTTAAAAGTTTTCTAATTTCGGTTTCATCCAAACCTTTGCCTATCAGTACAATACGGCTATTGGGTTCTTCTTCATGCCAGTCTACAAGTAGTGTTGCAGGGTATGGCGTAAAGTGTACCGCGTGAATAGCAAGTGGGTGTGCTTGGTCTTCTGTGTGCAATATACCTTTAAGACGCAACAGATTTTCACCATGTGTTTGGCAAAGCTTTAGGAGGATGGGCTTGAAGTGCTTCCAGTTGATACCCGTTGGCAGCGTTACGGTAAAGCTACTAATCTCTTCAGCATGATTAGTGCCCGTGTTGGTGGGTAGCTTGCCACGTAAGTTGTTGGTGGCTTTAGTTGGTGCGCGCAACCAGCGTTCAGGTTCTGCACGCTTGCCTGTTGGGTCGAACAAGCCTACATCAATAATAAAATCAGGCGCTATCTCACCATGCAGTACTTTGTGCTGTGTTGCACTGGGGTTAATGCGGATCAGTTTTTCTTTTAGCGCGCTGGTTTGTTCAGCCGTCGCAATATCTGTTTTTGTCAGGAGCAATACATCGGCAACAGCCGCTTGTTTGCGCGCTTCGTCATGTTCATCTAGTTGCTTCAAGCCGTACATGGCATCTATCGTCACTGCCACAGCATCTAAGCGATAAACCGATTCAATYACAGGYTCACTCATCAGGTYGGCCATAATCGGYCCTGGGTCAGCCATYCCYGTRGTTTCAATSACYAARCGGCTAAATTGCGGAATAGCCTCCATTGAGCGTTTAAAGTACAAGTCACGCATCGTATCGGCAAGCTCATTACTTAGGGTGCAGCATAAGCAGCCGTTTTGCAGCAACACCGCATTGTCGGCCACATAACTACTATCTACATTTTGCGCCAGTATATGGTCTAAACCTTCTTCACCTAATTCGTTGATAATGACTGCGGCATCTTTCATGCCTTCGTGTGCGAGTAGTTTATTCAGTAGTGTTGTTTTGCCTGAGCCGAGAAAGCCAGTGAGGAGTGTGACGGGTATGCGGTGATCCATAAACGCTATTTTAAACGATGGAACATTAAGTTTATGAATTTTTAGACAATAAAAAACCCAGCCTAAGCTGGGTCAAGTCTAAGCATTGAAGCTTATTATTTATTCATTACGTACATTGTTACTTCAAAGCCGAAACGCATTTCTGTAGCTGCTGGTGTTGTCCACATAATAATTCTCCTTTGGTTAATTCGGTCAAACTGCATCAAAGCTGATGTGTTTGTATGACTACTATATTACATGGGTGTTCTATAAAGTAGCTATGTAAGTCACGTAATCAAGCCTAGTGATTTTACGTAATGTTAATTTGATATTTTTTGTCGCTAGGTTAGTCGTTGCAACGTGATATGGTTGTCAGCACAGGTTTCTCGATAGCCTTGGCTGATGCGAGTGTCTTGGCTTGCCGATAGCCAGAATTGCAAGGCGGCACCATAGGCTATTGTCCATTCCGCTTGCTCTTGTGGTAGAGGTAAGTTTGGTTCAAATTGTTTGTTTGGCACCTCACCGCCTGAAAGTGGTTTATACATCATTGGCAGCATGTCATAAACAGGGGTAAGCCTAAGGGTTTGCGCATCGTTGTAATCAAAGGTGAATGATAGGTTGCCAAGGTGCATATCGTTATTGGCGATCAACTTGCCAAACCAAGAAATGATTAATGTTTGGGAGGGCATGTCTTTTTTAGCTAAGCCGAGATCAACCAGCTTCGTTACTAATGTGACCCAGCTATCACTACCTGAGCCGAGGAAGGCGCCATCTAGGCTCGAAAGTGAAATAACAGGGCTGCGACCAAACATACCAATACGATCAAACCGTTCAATTTCTAAAAAAGTTCTACCTTGCTCAAACAATACGCGACTATCAGCGGTATGGAGGCTTGTGTTCTGTGCAAGTGTCGTTAGTGCTAGGTGCTCGCAAATGAGTAAATCAGACCAGCGCCGCACGGCTGCAGAACTATCTGCGCCAGAGTATTTAACAATAACGTGTTGTGTTTTGGCGTTAGTGAGCATACGGCTAGCGATGAACTTTGGAAACTCACCACCTGCACTTGATCCTGCACTGCCCAAGTTGCTGGCGGTCGTTGCTAGTGAAGCATATTGCTCCGTCAGCTCGCTTTCTTCTATTGCTGAAGTTGAATTGTTGCGTGATGTTAACCAATGTTCATAAGCCGTGTTTCCTATGATTAAGTCACCCACACAATCGACACCACGCAAACTCAGTACATAAGCAATGTCGTCATCTGACCAACGCTCAGGGTTTTCCGACACACCAAAATCATTCGCGATATTATGTGCAAAATTTCTTCCTAGAAACCCTTGTGGACGCATGTCATACAATGGATAGGGTAGGCCATCCCACCAGCCTTTTTGCTCGGTGCTTGTTGGCCAGTTGATGTGGGTTAAATTAAGATGTGTACCTTGTGGGAAGGTGAGTTCTAATTGACCAATGTGGTGACCTTTTCCCATGCTGTCAATGYGATAAATAGGGATTGCTTGTGTTTTTCCGCGCAAGGGGCGGCGTAATGCATATCTCGCATTTTTGGTCGTTCCTTGACGGATAATGTTGTCATGCTCACGTATCCAGCGATGAATAGTAGGCACGCTCACGCCTAACTCTGCAGCTAACATTTTTGCTGAGCTAGGCGATTGGCGGCTGAGTACAATGTCTAATCTATCTTTGGCAGTTTGGTTTGTTGGACGCATTTAATATCATTGTGTGTTTAGTTATGATTAGAATAATAGAACATAATAATCAATAAAGTCAATTGTTTATGATATTTATGTTATTAGTTATGATTAGAATATAAGTATTACGAGCTACATGACAACATTGAGCAGCCAGCTTTTTGGCGTGCCCAATCGGGACGTTTTTTCTCAAACTGTTCCATGCCTACTTGTTGCGTGTAAGGGTGCTTAAGCAATTCGAGTAAGGCAAGCAGACGGGTGTTGTCGCCTTTTTCTGCTAAATCAATGGCTTCTTGCGCCATATAGTTGCGCAGGACATATCTTGGGTTATGTGATTGCATTTTCTGCAAACGTTGTTCGGCAGATAAATTGCTTTGCTGAACGCGTTGCGCGTAGCTGTTAAGCCACTGCTGCACATCTTCTCCAAATTGTTGCAAGCCTTCTTCTGTGTAAAAAGCATTTTCTATTTCATTAATGTTAGGTTGCGCGATGTTTAAAGTAGCTAAGTGCGTAAAGAACAATGTCATGTCTACTTCGGCGCGCGTCATTAATTCAAATATGCGGTTAACCATTTCACCATCGTTATCTTGCCAGCTATCTAGCCCAAATTTACCTGCTAGCGATTGTGTGAGGTGTTCCATATAGACATTATCRTAATGACTGATCGCATCGGCTAACCCTTCAGTATTGGGTAATATGGTAGCAAGTGCATCKGCKAGGCGTTCCATATTCCAGCGAGCAACRTCTGGTTGGCGWCCATAACAATAGCGYTTRCCTTGTGCGTCTGTGGTGTTGGGTGTCCAGCCAGGGTCGAAGTTATCTATCCAGCCATAGGGGCCRTAATCAATGGTGAGGCCTGTAATRGAYAAGTTATCAGTGTTCATCACGCCATGAACAAAGCCTACACGCATCCAGTGTGCCATCAGAATGGCGGTGCGCGCACAGATTTCTTCAAACCACGCTTCAATTAACGCTGGGGATGGATTGTCTTTATCTAACGTTAAACCAGTGGTCGGCAGCCAGTCTGCAAAGTCTCTATCGATCGTAAAGCCGATAAAGCGTTTGAGTAAATCTAATTCGCCGTTACTCGCCATGAGCTCAAAGTGACCTGGGCGGGTAAATGTAGAGGCTACGCGGCAGACAATCGCGCCCGGTTCCATTTGTGGGTTGCCATCGTAGAACATATCACGCCTGACTAAATCACCAGTGGTCACTAAGCTGAGTGCTCTTGTAGTTGGTACGCCTAGGTGATGCATTGCCTCACTACATAAAAATTCACGTAATGATGAACGCAATACTGCACGGCCATCGGCACTACGAGAATATGGCGTTTCGCCTGCGCCTTTGAGCTGTAATTCAAAACGCTTGCCTTCGTGCATTAACTCGCCAAGGTAAATGGCGCGGCCATCGCCTAGTTGGCCTGCCCAGTGTCCAAACTGGTGCCCACCATAGCGGGTAGCATATGTCACCATGCCATTGAGTATGCCATTGCCACCTAGCATTTGAATAAGCTCAGGGTCTTTCATATCTGCATCAGTTAGGCCTAGCATTGCTGCAACTTCTGCGCTGTAGGCTAATATTTGCGGGTTTTTAACCGGTGTAGGCTGTGTTGTAGACCATAACGCATCAGCGACTTGCCGTTGATGGGTCTCCATAATGGGGTCTTGTGGCAATTCATTGGTGAAGCGATTATCAAATGTTAGGGTGCGCATGCTTATTATTTTAGACGGTTTGTGTCAGTTTAAGTGGCAATTTTTACTGTGAATTGGCATTGCATCATAACTTATGCATCGCAGTCATGTATCATTGCACTTATTAGACAAGTGAACGAGAAGTATGAACGTATTTTACGAAGAAGATGGCCATTTCAAAGCGGCCACTATTAAGACAGAAAATCCTGGCAGCCTACAAATTGAGGCTGTTTCAGGTAAGCGCTCTAAAATCAAATTAGCCAATGTATTACTCAGGTTTAACGAATCGTTAGCCAGCTTCATTTCGCTAGCGCAAGCGGAAGCAGAAACATTAGATACCGATTTCTTATGGGAGTGTTCTGWTGCAGCTGAATTTGGCTTTCAAGATTTAGCCACTGCTTACTATGGCGACCAACCGACGAATGTGCAATTGGCAGCAATAGCCATTAAAGTGCATGCTGCACCAGTTTATTTCTACCGTAAAGGAAAAGGGCGCTATAAAGCAGCACCAGAAGAAACGCTGAAGCTTGCATTGGCAGCGGTTGAGCGTAAACGCCTGCAAGCTTTGCAAATGGCCGAGTGGGTTGACGTGTTAAATGATAAGCAGCTGCCAGAAGGTTTTGTAGAAAAAGCGGACCATTTGATTTATAACCCAGATAAAAACAGTTTGGAATGGAAAGCCATCGAAGAGGCTGCGCGCACATCAGGCCGAGTTGCATTAAGTGTGATGTCTGATGCGGGCTTAATAACGAATGCACACGACTACCACTTAGGCGCTTTTTTACGCGAGATGTTTGAAGATGGGACAGATTTTCCCGTATTTGAAGATGTTGCTAGTCAATTTGAAGCGCAATTAACGGACTTGCCTACTGCAGATGTAGCTGCATTCAGTATTGATGATGCGACGACCAATGAGATTGACGATGCTTTTAGCTTAGTCACGCTAAGTAATGGCAATAAGCGTGTTGGTATTCATATTGCTGCGCCATCGCTAGGCGTGAAACCTGGCAGTGAATTGGATGCAATATTGTTGGATCGTCTTTCTACGGTATACATGCCAGGCAATAAAATCACCATGCTGCCAGAGTCTGTTGTGCGGCCGTTTAGTCTGGATGAGGGCGAAACACGGCCTGCATTGAG
Organism: Methylophilaceae bacterium; assembly: GCA_002401735.1. Lineage (GTDB taxonomy): Bacteria > Pseudomonadota > Gammaproteobacteria > Burkholderiales > Methylophilaceae. The sequence goes on from NVTX01000005.1 coordinate 8,333, forward strand.
TTTGTATTGTGAAGTGACGGCTGATTTTACAATTGTTTCAMAWGAWTCTAAAGTGGAGATGGTTAACGTCAAAGAGAATTTACGTCATGACACTTTAGAACCACTGTTTAATGCGCAAACGTTGGATAACGATGGCGGACATCCGTTTTGGGATGAGTTGAAATTCTTGCATGCGTTTGCAGAGTCCTTAGAGAAGGCGCGTGGTAAGTATGAGCCAGACCGTGCGCCGCAGATAGACTATAACTTTTATGTGGACGATGGCATTGTCAGTATTGTGGCGCGGGAACGTGGGTCACCCATGGATAAGTTGGTGGCGGAATTGATGATTTATGCCAACAGCACTTGGGGTAAGGTCTTGAGTGAGGGTGGTTTTGCTGGCATTTATCGCGCACAAACTGGTGGTAAAGTGTTTATGACAACAGAAGCCACACCACATCAAGGCATGGGCTTGGAACAGTACGCATGGTGTACTTCACCATTGCGACGTGCAGTGGATTTGGTCAATCAGCGGCAGTTAATTGCATTGTTGAATCATAAAGAAGCGCCTTATCCCATTGAAGAAGGTCAATTGCAGACGGTCATGCGTGATTTTGATCAGACGTATCAGACTTACAATGAGTTCCAAAAACGGATGGAACGTTATTGGTGCTTGCAGTATTTGATACAAGAAAAACTAACTGAAGTCACTGCGACTGTTTGGCGAGAGAATTTGGTCCGCTTAGATGGTATGTTTTTCATTACGAAAGTGCCGAGCTTACCTGAGTTAAAAGTGGGTACAAAAATCAGCTTGGAAATTAAGCATATTGATCCATTATTGATGGAGTTGAATTGTAAGTTTAAGCATGTGATAGAAGCGGATGTTGTCGTAGCGCCGGAGGATGTGTAAGTGGGATTTTTTAGGCGTAAAATTCATAAAAGTGTCGCTGAAGATAATACGGTGGAAGTGACAGAGGTTGATGGTATTCGCCAATTGCATTTAGGTTCTAAAACGGTTCAAAGCGGCATGTTAGTGGCGTCGCCTATGGTGTTAGTATTTAATTACTCGCGCGCCTTGATGTATTTCTTATTATTTAGAGATGACATTAAAGATTTGTTGATGATTGGGTTGGGCGGGGCTTCCGTCACTAAATATATCCATGGCTATTGCCCTGATATTAATCAAACGGTGGTTGAGATTAATCAGCAAGTAATCGATGTGGCGCAGAGCCATTTCTTTATGCCAGATAATGATGAAAAGCTCAATGTGCTTAAAGGCGATGGGCTGCACTATATGGAAAATAATTCGCTCAGTCAGGATTGTTTGATGATTGATGGATTTGATTCGAACGGCATCCCTGATGGCTTTTGTACACCARASWTKKTKGWYCTGTNNKWKWTGANSGWGWYAAWAGANNCNAAKRGTKTRWWYWKRATNTWMYMKAWKRKKTKMGKATNAAAAATTTTGATATTTATCTACAGCGTGTCGAGCAAACGTTTTTAGGCCGCGTGCTGGTGCTGCCAACGGGCAAGCCGGGTAATATTATTGTCTTTGCCTTTAAAGACCCTGTTAAGCTGACTGAGAAGCGGCTAAGAGCGCGAGCGCTGCAATTGAATCACAATCACATTATTAATTTTACTGAGTTTTTGGACAAACTGCATGAGCAGAATGGCTACCAAAAAATGTACGCAACACTGGGATCACTATGAATCAACAATTTTTCGCAACCTGTCCGCGTGGCTTAGAAGCCTTGCTCGTTAAAGAGCTGAAAACAAGTGGCGCAAAGAGCATTCAACAAACGGATGGCGGTGTTGCTTTTCTTGGCGATACGAAGGTTTGCTATCACATCAACTTACATTCACGCATTGCAACGCGTGTGCTGTGGCAAGTCACCAAAGGCAAGTATGCAAACGAAGAAGATTTGTTTAACGCCACTTATAAAGTGAATTGGCCAAACTGGTTTAATGTTAAACATGACTTTATGGTGAAAGTCACAGGCGTTAAATGTCCGCTGAAAAGTTTAGAGTTTGCCACGCTGAAAATTAAAGATGCCGTATGTGATAAGTTTAGACAAGCGGTTGATTCACGGCCCTATATTGATACAAAAAAACCAGCGGTACGCATTCATGCGTATTTAACGGCAGAAGATTATATTTTGTATGTTGATACTTCAGGCGATGCTTTATACCAACGAGGCAACCGTAAAGCCAGTATTGAGGCGCCTTTGCGTGAAAATCTAGCGGCTGGTATTTTGCAGTTGACTGGTTGGCAAGTGGGGCAGCCTTTGCTGGACCCCATGTGTGGTAGCGGTACTTTCTTATTGGAGGCGGTGATGATGGCGCTTAATATTGCGCCTGGGCTGAATAGAGGGTTTGGTTTTGAACGGTTAAAGAACTTTGAATCAGATACTTGGAAAAAAGTAAAAAATGCGGCGCAAAAGAATGTGAAGCCAGTTAGTTTTCAAAAGATTTACGGTRGCGATATTGATTTGCGAGCGGTACGTATTGCTAAACGCAACTTAGATGAAGCTGGTTTCTTAGACGCAGTGCAGTTGTCGCAGTTTGATATTCTCGAAGTGCCGCCTGCTGCTGASAATGGTGTGTTAGTRGCWAACCCGCCRTATGGTGTCCGCATTGGTGARRATGAAGATTTAACAGAACTTTATCCGAAACTAGGTGAAGCTTTAAAACGTAAGTTTGCCGGGTGGAACGCCTACTTTTTAACGAATGATTTTCGTATGCCTAAACTCATGCGTCTATCAGCAAGCAAAAAAACGCCATTATTTAATGGCCCATTAGAATGCCGTTTGTTTGAAATTAAAATGGTGGCAGGTAGTAATCGAAAAGTAAAAAAGCCGGCGGTTAAGACGGCTGAAAAGGTGGATGAGACGACTGAGAAAGCTATAGTAGATACCAGTCATGAACACACTTACAAAGATGTGAAACCATTATGAAGCCAAACAACCCATCGCAAGATTCAATTGACGCACTGAGAGCGCGTGTCAATCAGTTTGTAGAGGAACGGGATTGGGCGCAGTTTCACTCGCCTAAAAACTTAGCAATGGCGATGATTGTAGAAGCAGGAGAAGTGGTTGAACATTTTCAGTGGATGACGGAGGAAGAAAGTCGTCACTTGGATGCTGAAATGACTGAGCAAGTCGGGCAAGAGTTATCTGATACCTTTGTATATTTACTACGCATTGCTGACGTATGTGGCATAGATTTGATTGACGCTGCGAATAAGAAAATTGATTTGAATGCTGAAAAATATCCTATCGATAAGGTTAAAGGCAGTAACGCGAAATATACCAAATATCAATAAGGGTTTGTATATCAAAAGGGTAGGCGCTGAATCATGGAAAATAATATCACTTCATCTGTTGCAGATTTATTGCAAAGCCAAGGCATCTCTTTTGAATGGGTGGAAATCCCGTTAAGTGAAGATAAAAAACCGATTCGCAATTTAGAAGAATTGCTGATTGGTAAAGGGCTTGACCCAAAGTCTGTTGTGCGTAGTGTGTTGTTTCGTGGCGTATCAGGTCAATTTACTTTGCTTGCCTTAGCTGGTGGCGGACGTGCCGATTGGGGTGTGCTGCGTAAACATCTAGGTGAGCGAAAGCTTCGAATGGCGGAATATGATGAGGTGCCAGAGGTGACGGGCTATGTGGTTGGGGCCGTGCCGCCGATTGCTTTRCCTGAAAAGCTGAAGGTGCTAGTTGAYCGTAGTATTAGCGACTATGAAACAGTGGTGATTGGTAGTGGTGTGCTGGGTTATGCATTGGCATTAAAAGGCAGTGAGCTGCTGAAAATGCTTGCTAGCGCTGAACTAGGGAGCTTTGTAAAAGAATAGTTTTGAGTAGAAACAATAAAGCCCAGCATTGCTGGGCTTTATTGTTAATGGTAAATCACCTTATTTTAAAGCGGCAATTGCTGCATCGTAATTAGGCTCACTTGTAATTTCCGGCACTAATTCAATGTATTTAACAATGTCATTTTCATCTAGGATGATCACTGCACGGGCAGCTAAACCAGCAAGCTTACTGCTAAAAAGCAGTACGCCGTAGTTCATTAAAAAGTCACGGCCACGCATCGTCGATAAGTTAACAACATCTTCAATGCCTTCTGCAGCACAAAAGCGTTTTTGTGCAAAAGGTAAGTCAGCAGAAATGTTAATAACAACTGTGTTATCCATGCTGCTAGCTAGTTTGTTGAAAGCGCGCACAGAGTTTGCGCAAGTTGGCGTGTCTACACTTGGAAACAAGTTAAGCACTTTGCGTTTCCCAGTATAAGTTTCAAGTGTGACATCTGCCAATGCAGCGTCGACTAACGTAAAATTAGGTGCAGTGCTGCCTATTTGAGGTAAATTTCCTGCAACATCGACAGGGTTTCCTTTGAGTGTTACTGAGCTAGACATAAGCCCCTCCTTTTTTGATAATCCGTTGGGTTAGAGATAGCATCATAAAACAAAAAGCACCTGAATAGTACAGGTGCTTTTTGAAATGACTAATTAATCTTAAGTGTTTTTTAATCTAAGTGCTTTGGCTTACAGCGACTCACTCAAATAACCAATGGTCATGGTTTGGTTGTGTAGCACACTATCTGTGGTATTTGGTCGCGGTGCAATCTCACCGTAAGAGTAGAAACCGGTAATGCTTGTTTGCGCACCTAGAATTTGCTGCACTAATTTCACCTCGTCGACGACTTGTTCTGCCATGACGCCTTTGCGGCCGACACAGCTAACACAAAGCGCTAAACCAGGCTGGTTCGTTTTTTGATCATCTAGGCCATCCAATACAAGGTTGGCTGCTGCGCCTGCACCTTCAACTAATCGGTCGTGATTGGTTTGACATAAACGTACCGTTTCACCTTCATCTACGTTCCCGGCAAAGGTTAAGCTGTTGTCCTCTTTGTTAATGGCTAGCAACGTACGGATTTTTTCTACTTCACGTTTGCCTTCTTCAATGATTGCTAGTGGAAATCTTAAGCCACTACCAGGTAATCCTTTTGAAAAGGCGGCACCAATATACATTTGGTANNGAGKGATRANGYTKGCYKKCCATCCAGCTCGAACACAACGTTTTTTTCTGATTTTGTTACTTTGCGAGGTGGCCCATAAGGTTTCCAACCACCTAGTGCGCCACTAGCTGTAATTAATGCATCGCCATACAAGCCCACAGCAATTACCATGTGGTCTGAAATCGTATCGTTAAATAACTGTAGTGTTTTGACAAATGCACCACCATCTCCAGCTAATCCACCAATAATAGGGGTGTCACCTAGCACAGATTGAAATCCGTTGATTAACTCAGAGCCGTTAATGTTGAGACCATCGGAAATAACGAGCACAGTCCGTAGTGTCTCAGCTTTTAATTGTTTTGCTAAATTAACAGCTGTTTCAAAAGAATCTTGCATATTAGAAGACTTGCTTTGCGCGACACGCTGAATTACTTTTTGCCATTGAATAGCTGTAATTTGAATACTGTCATCAAATACGCCATCAGGGCTAATTTCACCTGAAGTTGTACAGCCAACGATTTGTGCAGTTGGGTAACGCTTTTTAAGTACACCCTGAAGCTTGCCTTCGTTAAATCTTTTAATGGAGCTAAATACAAGTACTAAGTTAGCGGCCACCAATGGTGATGCCTTCGGTAAATCTTTTATTGASGATTTTGAATCGATAGATKCTTGAACAATAATCATTTTTTAATCATCCCTATTTTAGAAAGGTACTACAAATTTCAGCCATTCTCAGTTAAGTTAAAATCAATTTTAGATACTTATATAAAAACTGATTGAAAGTGTCGTTTTTATGTCTACTTATTAAAGTACCTTATCATAAATGTTAGCTAAGGCATTGCAATTTATTGCAATTTATTACAATATGCGTATTATTGGTAAAGGAAATTTGATYGATTTTTAGTTGATTGGGTTCGTRCAGRGCTTRTAAATACAACAAAAATGCAACACTTATTAGGTAAAGGGGATGTRATTTGGCTCAAGCTGATGTTACTGGCACAAAAGTCATGGTGATTGACGATAGTAATACCATACGCCGTAGTGCTGAGTTGTTCCTTAAGGCTGCGGGGTGTGAGGTTATATTAGCTGAGGATGGCTTTGATGCCCTTGGTAAGATTGCCGATCAGCACCCCCATATTATTTTTGTTGATATTATGATGCCTAGGTTAGATGGGTATCAAACYTGTGCGCTTATCAARCGAAATGAACGATTTAAATCGACWCCAGTGATTATGTTGTCCAGTAAAGAYGGYTTGTTTGATCGGGCGCGYGGGCGAATGGCTGGTTCGGATCAGTATTTAACGAAGCCTTTTACTCAGGAAAGTTTGGTTGAAGCTGTTAATACGTACGCAAAAAAATAAAAGGTAAGTACTCGTGATTGGTTAAGCAGGTTTTTAGGAGAATAGAATGGCAATAGAAAAAGTATTGATTGTAGATGACTCAACAACTGATCGATTTTATTTGACGGAGTTGCTGGAGAGCGAAGGCTTTCAAGTCGTTGCATTGGAAAGTGGTGAGGCTTGCGTAGAAAAAGCGTCTGATATTAAGCCTGATTTGGTTATTATGGATATTATTATGGCCGGACTAAGTGGGTTCCAAGCAACTCGCGCACTGAATAAAGATCCTGAGACTGCAAACATTCCTGTGATCTTGTGTTCAGGTAAGTTGCAAGTAACGGATCATACTTGGGCAGCAAAAATGGGCGCTAAAGATTGTATTCAGAAGCCGATTGCTATTGCTGAATTGAAAGAGCTTATTGCTAAGCTGTAGTTGAGGCTGAAAATACGGATATGGCTGAAAAAGTAAAGTTACGAGATTATCAAAAAAGCATTCTAGATAGGTTGGAAGTTGTTAGGACSGATGCKTCTRGTATGRCRACTAGTTAYTTGGCTGTGGAGATTGGTGGGAGAAATGTCCTAGTCGATTTGTTAGATATTAGCGAAACATTAGTTGTAACAGATATCCAGCCAGTGCCACTTGTGAAACCTTGGTTTTTAGGCATGGCAAATGTGCGTGGTGTGATGTATGCGATTAATGATTTGAAGCAGCTGCTCGACAATAGTTTTACAGAAATATCGTCAAACACCAGAATGCTCTTAGTTAATGAGACGATTTCTTCTAATGTAGGGATTTTAGCAGATAGGTTGGTTGGCTTACGTAGTTTGGAGACATTTAAACTGAAGAAGAATACAGAGAAGGATAGTATTTGTTTTAAGTCGGATAGTTATGAAGATGCTGAAAAAAGAACTTGGTATATGCTGGATTGTGAAAAGTTAATCAGTTCAAAAGATTTTGAGACCCCCTACATGACATAGTGGGGTTCTATTGTTTTGAGTAGGAAAATGATTTTGTTAAATTAATATTATTTAAATTTTATGCTTAGTGGCAACTTGATCGTTAAGCTAAAGGAAACAAGATGGCAGTGATTCAGGATTTGGTAGGAAAGTTTAAAAGTAAGTTTTCTCGCAAGGCCGCTAATGCTGGGGCTAGTAGYGGCGGCAGTAATATCATGCAGATTATTACGCCGATTATTGGCTTGATTATYTTCGTGTTRGTTGCTTATTACGCGATTACCCRAGTGCAGGTTAATGGGCCTATTTTTAACCAAATTAAAACGGTGGATGACTTGCGTAGTGACTTGTCACCACCACCTTTGTTTATTGTTGAGCCTTATGCGTTAGCACAGAATATGCATTTGGCCTTAGTGGATGGCAATAATGCGCGTATCGCAACGCTGAGAAGTGAGTTTGAAGCAAATAAACAGCGTTATGTTGAAAGTGTTCAGCGTTGGAACAATACGGMTTTGCCTAGAGGGCTTATCAGTTCATATAAATCAGTGGTTGTATCMGGTGAAGAATTTTTTATTGTATATGAAGATCAGTTACTCCCCGCTTTGCAGTCAGGCTTTGTGGGAACCTCATCCCGTGCACTAGTTGAGTTGGAAAAAGCCTATGTGGTCAATAACGAATTGGTGCTTTCATTCGTGAAGGGCTTGGAGAAAGAAAGTCAACAAACAGCGTCTAATGCTAATAATTTGCTTAGAAACTTCTTGATTGGTTTGGGTTTGCTGGCTTTAGTTATTGCGGCAGCTATGTATTTGATTGGTCGGCGACAAGTGGCAGCGACCAATGCTGCGATTCAATTGCTAGAGGAAGATGGACAAAATAACCAATTGGCGGTTTTGGAACTTTTGGATGAAATGGGTGATTTGTCTGAGGGTGATTTGACGGTGCGTGCGCAGGTGAAAGAGAGTATTACTGGTGCGATTGCTGACTCGGTTAACTATACGATTGATAGTTTACGAGATGTGGTGACGGAGATTAACCGTGCGACAGAGCAAGTGAACTCTGCAACGGGTGCTGCGCAAGGTACGTCAACCGCATTGCTTGAGGCGGCAGAATTGCAATCTCAGCAAATTACGGATACGACAGAAGCCGTTAACGGCATGACGAGTTCAATTTTGCTGGTTTCTACCAATGCGAGCCAAGCTGCTGAGGTTGCGCAACGTTCACTGCAAGCAGCCTCGCAAGGTTCGCAGGCGGTGCAAAATACGATTGCAGGTATGAATGGTATTCGTGAGCAGATTCAAGAAACATCAAAACGGATTAAACGGTTGGGTGAAAGCTCACAAGAAATTGGCGAGATTGTTGAGTTGATTTCTGACATTACTGAGCAAACGAACATTTTAGCGTTGAATGCAGCGATTCAAGCTGCGTCGGCTGGTGAGGCTGGGCGCGGGTTTACCGTGGTTGCGGAGGAAGTGCAGCGACTAGCTGAACGTTCTTCAGAGGCGACAAAACAAATTGGTGCGATTGTTAAGACCATTCAAACCGACACCAATAGTGCGGTTGCTGCGATGGAGAAAAGTACTGAGGGTGTGGTAGAGGGTGCGCGACTATCCGATGCTGCGGGACAAGCACTAGCCGAGATTGAAACGGTGACTAATAATCTAGCGAGATTAATTCAGTCAATTTCAACGGCGACAGAAGCGCAAACAGAAGCTGCCTCACAAGTGACRCAGAATATGCAGCAAATTCAAGAGATTACGACACTAACAACTGATGGTACAAAACAAACGACAGAGTCTATCGTGCAGCTAATTGAGCTTGCCGATGATTTGCGTAAATCGGTTGCTGGCTTTAAGTTGTCATAATTTATATCATCAGGAAATTGGAGTTTAATTTAGGTGTCTGATAGCTTTGATATAGGCCCATTAACATGGGTAAAAGATGATATTAATCAATCGCTTGATTCTGTTTTAGAGAGTGTTGAGGCTTTAAGCACTAACCCAAGTGATACTTCTGGGTTACGCTTTTCCCAGACACATTTATATCAAGCTTCTGGCGCGCTAGATATGGTTGGTCTAGAAGGCTGCAAATTATTTTGTAGCCATYTGGAGAAGCTCGCTGAAAAGTTGGAGAAGAAAGAAGTTGAAGCATCTCCTGAAATTCTAGAAGCTTTCGTCAAAGCGATAAAAACACTTAAGTATTATATTCAGGAATTGCTTAATGGCTCTTCCGATATCCCTCTGCGTTTATTTTCAGTGTTAAAACCTGTTGTACTCGCTACAGGTGAAACCATTGATGAAAGTGCATTGTTTTTTCCCGATACAAGTAATGTTGCGCCTAAAGATATTGCAAGCGTCGAATTCAGTGATGAAGAGTATGCTGGCTTCATTGTTCAACAGCGTTCGCAGTATCAAAAATCATTATTAAAGTGGATGCAAAGCAAAGGTGATGATGCGCTAGATGAAATATACAAAGCGATCAGTAATGTTGCATCATCGCAGCATAAATCTAGCGTTAAAACATTATGGTGGGTAGCCAGTGCATTTACAGAGACCTTGGTTTTACCTGAAGTTGCAGATAATGTGGTAGCTAAAAAGCTTTGTCGAAAATTAGACCAAGAACTCCGCCTACTTGTCGCGGGGGAGAACAAACCCAACAACCATTTGTTGCGAGATCTTCTGTATTTTGTAGCGATTAGTGACATTGATAAAGAAACCGTACTTAAGGTAAAAGACGTTTTCTCACTAGATGCTTTGGTCGATAAGAAAACATCCGCATTTGCGCATCAAGCACCATCTGAAGAGTCGGAATTAGTCATAGTAGAAGACTTGAAAGCAACTTTAGAAAACTTACGTGAGATTTGGGAAGATGTTTCAAATAGCATTGATTTTGATAAAATTGATGCGAATGCTGACCATGCATTGGTTGATTTAGACAATGTATTGATTACTAAATTTACGGATAGTTTAAGTACGGCACAGAGTCTCACTAGTCAGTTAAGTCAATTAGCAGTCGCTGATTTATTTACCGCATTAGCACAAGCCAGTGTTGTTATGCGTGATGATAAGAGTAAAACCACGCAGGTTTCYCTCATTGAAGTGGCGACCGCTTTACACTTGCTAGATAGTGCTTTAACGCATTACCAAAATTTAGATGCCGATACGATTCAACATCTGCATTCAGAAGCAAAAAGATTGGATGCCGTTGCTAAAGGCTTAAATGATGAAGTATTGGAAGACCATCGTATTGGCGGGCTAGATAGAGATACGATTGCCGCGGTTGTTAAGGATATTAATGCTTCATTAAAGGTAGTGGAGCAGGCTTTAGATACTTACTTTAGAAACCCTGATGATAAAACGACTTTACCACTAGCACCAGTACCTCTTAAACAAATGGCAGCAATTTTCGACATGTTAGACCTGCCAACACCCACACAGATTATCAAATCTAGTGCGCATTATATTCAGTATTTTCAACAAGATAATTATCACGAGAACCAAGCTGATTTTGAGTTGATTGCTGAAAGCTTGAGTATGGTTGGATTGTACGCGAATGAAATGCCAAATGTAAGACCTGAATCTACAACCGCACTAGAAGGTGCTTTGGAGCGTTTAAATGCTGCGTTAGCATTGACGGGGGTCGTGTTTGCAGAAGAAGAAGTGGTTGCATTAGAACCGGCTCAAATCACCATAGAAAAAGAAGACAAACAGAAAGAAGTTAGTAAGGCAGTTGACACAGCAGATACTGTTCTAGATAAAGCATTTGACGAAGAATTATCAGATATTTATCTAACCGAAGCGGAAGAGGTGTTAGCACAAATAGCACAGAATCTTCAAGCATTACGTGTGAATGCGACTGACAGTGAGCCATTAGTTGAAGTTAGGCGTAGTTACCATACGCTTAAAGGTAGCGGGCGTACTGTCGGGCTTGTTAGTCAAGCAGAAGTGGCGGCTAAAGTTGAAATATTTCTGAATGGTGTTTTAGATAAGAAAGATATTTTAAGCACACAACAAATTTCGAAGCTTGAAGAAATTACGGCTGCTTTTGCTGGTTGGGCCGCAGAGCTTAGAGCCAATAATGAAGCCAATGTGGATCAAGCTCATTGGGTAGCCCAAGCAGAGGCTTTATCTAAGGTAGACGAAGCGCCAATAGAAGGTGCTGCAAAAGCACCAGAAGCTTATGTGTTGATTGGCGGGAAACGCAAGCTGAGCCGACAGCTCTACGATATATTCTTAAATGAAAGCATGCAGAACCTTAGCATTCTAGAGCAGGATGTTGCTAAGCTGACGGACAGTGTAACGAATGCGCCAGAGAAAAAAGCCAAACATGCTATTCATACCTTAGCCAGTAATGCTTTAGCTGCTGGATTTACGCCAATGGGCGATTTGTGTCGCGCTTTAGAAGGCTGGCTTGATGARGTGGCTGACAACTGGGTGCCAGAATCCTTAGTGCTTTATTCAAATGTGATTAAATCCATTGCTAGAATGTGGCAAAGTGCATCCGAGCTTAAAACMCCRCGRGCRGCAAGRGCATTAATTAAGCTGCTCAATGAGGCGATGGAGAAAGCCAGCCAGAATAGTGAAGCTAGTGATGTTATCGATAATTTGCTTTATAAAAATGATGTGGACGACGACGTATTAGAACCGGTAGTTGAAGCTGATACGCCTGCTGAAGAAATGCCGAAATCAGTTGCAGTAGATGTGATTGAAGAAACACCAACATCAGACAGTGATATTGCAGCAACACCGGTTGATTACTCAGGTAATAGAATTAACACGAAAGACGTTAATCCAGAGCTGCTGGAAATGTTTATTGAGGAAGCAAATGAAATATTGCCGCAGATTGGTATCGATTTGCGTGCGTGGAAAGCCAAACCAAAACAGAAGAAGCACTCCGATGCTTTACAGCGGTCACTACACACACTTAAAGGTAGTGCGCGGATGGCAGTGCAAGCTGATATTGGTGATATCGCGCATGAGCTAGAGGAATTTATACTTAGTGTAGGTAAGCGTGCTCCTGCTGATAGTGACTTTGAAACAATGTTTGTGGAGCTGGATAAAATGTCTAGCTTCTTTGACGATAAAGTTGAAGATGCTGTTGAAGTGCCAAATAAACCCGCTGATGTGGAATCTACAGATTTCGTTCTTGATGAAGAGAGTGCATTGCATGTGGCGCGTGCGACAGATCGTAAAGCGCAGTTCTTACGGATGCGTGCGGAGGTGTTGGATCGCTTAATCAATGAGGCGGGTGAGGTTTCCATTATTCGATCACGTATTGATAGAGAAATGGTTGGTTTCRAGCAGTCGTCACATGATTTAACAGACAGTTTGGTGCGGTTACGGGGTTACTTACGTGAGCTAGAAATTGAAGCTGAAACGCAAATGCAGTCCAGAATGAACATCTTACAAGAGGCAAATGAGTCGTTCGATCCATTAGAGTTTGATCGATTTACACGCTTGCAAGAACTGACCCGTATGATTGCGGAAAGTGTGAATGACGTGAGTACTATCCAGGGCGGCTTATTGGCCAATGTGGATCAGACTGAGGCTGCGCTACAACAGCAAAACCGAATGAACCGCGACTTGCAACAAGGTTTGCTTGGTGTGCGRATGTTGCCATTTCAACAAATTTCAGAGCGGATGCAACGTATTGTAAGGCAGACAGCGCGTGAGCTTAAAAAGTCGGTGAACCTGGTGATTGAGGGTGAAACAACTGATATTGATCGCAGTGTCTTGGATAAAATTGGTGCGCCATTAGAACATTTGTTAAGAAATGCTGTTGCACACGGGATTGAAACGAAAGCCAAACGTAAAAAGAGCGGAAAACCTGAAACAGGCACTATCCATATGAGTGTAAGCACAGTCAATGATGAAATTCATATCATCGTTAATGACGATGGTGCTGGCGTTGATTTGGATAAGGTAAAACAAAAAGCAATCAAGAGTGGCTTGTTAGTCGATAGTGCTGATATTACAGAAGAAGCCTTGCTTTCAGTTATTTTTGAACCTGGTTTTTCTACTGCGGATATTGTGTCACAAATTTCTGGACGTGGTGTTGGTTTAGATGTTGTCCGTAATGATATTAGCGGTCTTGGTGGGCGTATTGATATGGCTACTGATGCTAATAAAGGCTCAGTATTTAATATTTATCTACCAGTGACACAGTCTGTTGCTCAAGTATTAATGGTACGCACTAGTGATGAAACTTATGCAATACCTGTCGCWATGGTTGTACAAGCACAAAAATTGAAACGTAGCGATCTTGTGGCTGCTTATGCAGAGGGTAAGATTGTTTGGGGTGACACGAGTTACCCACTACATCATCTTGCCAAACTATTGGACCATCAAGAACATCAAATTGAAGATATACCTTATTCTTCAGTCTTGTTATTACGTAGTGGTGCACACACGATTGCATTGCATGTAGATGACATTATTGGGAATCAAGAAGTCGTGATGAAAGAGATTGGTCCGCAATTGGCACGTGTACCAGGTATCGTTGGTGCTACTGTTACAGGTGATGGGCACGTTGTGCTTATTATGAACCCAGTACAAATTGCGAATCGCGAAGTGTTGTCTGTTGGTGGTGTGAGCGTTAAAACAAAAGCTAAAAAAGTGGTCAAGAAAACGCGCGCGCTAGTGGTGGATGATTCATTAACCATGCGGAAGGTGCTTGGGCGCTTATTAGAACGTGAAGGTTATGAGGTGCAAGTTGCTAAAGATGGTATGGATGCGATGGAGCTATTGCAAATTAGWGTGCCAGATATTATTCTGACAGATATTGAGATGCCACGTATGGATGGATTTGGCTTGTCACGGAACATTCGAAATGATGAGCGTTTGGTCAATACGCCATTGATTATGATTAGTTCTCGTACGGCAGATAAACATCAAAACTTAGCGAAAGAAATTGGGGTAGATGCGTTCTTTGGTAAGCCTGTGCAAGATGATGAATTAATCACTAAAATGAAAGAATTATTAAACCAAAAAAAATAGAAATAATGAGTGTGATTGAAAGCCGCTAATGATTAGCGGMTTTTTTTTATTTTTATAGCCTCAACTATCGTTTGCAAGGGTAAAATATCCCCATGCAAGATTTAAGTAATATTCCTTCATTTGTTCACCTACGTTGCCATAGTGAGTATTCTATTGTTGATGGCATTGTCAGAATTAATGATTATGTAGAGGCAGCAAAAGCGGATGGCATGCCTGCGCTTGCGCTAACAGACTTAAGCAACTTATTTGGCGCAGTAAAGTTTTATAAAGCCGCAAGGAAGCAAGGTGTTAAGGCTATATTGGGTGCGGATATTTGGCTGGAAAACAGTAAAAAACCTCAGCAGCCAACACGGGCTTTGTTGCTAGTGAAAGATTTAGTCGGGTATAACTTACTATGTACGTTGTTAAGTAAGGCCTATTTAGAAAATCAAACTAGAGGACGGCCAGAGTTAAAGGTTGAATGGTTTGAACAGGGAACTGAAGGCTTAATTTTACTCTCTGGCAATAACGACAGTGATATCGGTCTGGCGTTCGCCCAGAATGACACCACATTAGCAACGAAGCTTGCAAGTGATTGGTCAGYAKTATTTCCYAATCGTTTTTATATMGAGGTYCAGCGYGCYGYAAATSCGGAGAATAAAGCGAGGCAAGAGTCTATCGTACAACAGGCTATCGCTATTGCTGGTTCATTGGATATTCCTCTCGTTGCTACCCAGCCGATTCAATTTATTTTGTCAGAAGATTTTAAGGCGCATGAAGCACGAACTTGTATTGCTGAAGGTTATATGTTGGCAGATAAGCGTCGTCCTAAAAAATTCAGTGATGAGCAGTATTTTAAAACACAGGCGCAGATGGCAACACTGTTTGCAGACATTCCTGAGGCTTTGGAAAATACGATTCAAATTGCTAAGCGCTGCAATTTAACATTAACGTTGGGCGAGAATTATTTGCCCGATTTCCCCACGCCTAATCAGCAAGACTTACCTACCTATATGGCTGAGCAGTCATTAAAAGGCTTGCATGTACGGATGGAACAACTGTACCCAGATGAAATAATAAGAGCACAAAAGTTCGATACTTATAAAGAACGGCTTGATTTTGAATGCGGCATTATCAATCAAATGGGTTTTGCTGGCTATTTCTTAATTGTTGCCGATTTTATTAACTGGGCAAAAAGTAATGGCGTGCCTGTTGGGCCGGGTCGTGGTTCGGGWGCCGGTTCTTTAGTTGCTTACAGTTTAGGGGTGACTGACCTAGACCCTTTAGAATATAACTTACTATTCGAGCGCTTCTTGAATCCAGAGCGGGTCTCAATGCCAGATTTTGATATTGATTTTTGTCAAGATGGCCGTGACCGTGTGATTGATTATGTGAAGCAGAAATATGGATTGGATTCTGTTTCACAGATTGCCACTTTTGGCACCATGGCCGCAAAGGCTGTGATTCGTGATGTTGGGCGCGTTCTGGACCTGCCGTTTAATTTTGTGGATGGTGTGGCAAAGTTAATTCCATTAGAGCTAGGCATTACGTTAGATAGTGCGTTAGAAAAAGAACCWCAGTTAAAAGAACGCCGTGAAAAAGAAGAAGAAGTYKCGCAGCTRTTRGARTTRGCGCTTCGGTTRGAAGGCTTAGTGCGTAATGTRGGGATGCATGCTGGTGGCGTATTAATTGCACCAGGAAAAATCACTGATTACTCTGCTGTTTATTGCCAAGCCAATGGTGATAGCTTRGTGAGCCAATACGATAAAGATGACGTGGAAGCAGTAGGGTTAGTTAAATTTGACTTCTTAGGCCTGCGTACGTTAACGRTACTAGATATGGCGGTTGATAACGCCAATGCACAACGCAAGATAGTGAATGAAGAACCTTTGGTCTTAGAAGCCTTTCCATTAGATGATAAGGCWACATTYAATTTACTCAAAAGATCAAACACGACTGCAGTGTTCCAGTTAGAGTCTAAAGGCATGAAAGACATGCTTAAGCAGGCGAAACCTGATTGCTTTGAAGATATTATTGCTTTAGTAGCGCTCTATCGTCCAGGCCCGATGGATTTGATTCCTGATTACTGTAGACGAAAACATGGTTTGCAACGTGTCGAGTACCCACATCCATCGACTGAAGTAATTTTAAAAGAAACATATGGTATCGCTGTTTATCAGGAGCAGGTGATGCAAATTGCACAAGTTGTGGCAGGGTATAGCCTAGGGGCTGCCGATTTGTTACGACGTGCAATGGGTAAGAAAAAGCTGGAAGAAATGGTTAAGCAGCGTGAAGTGTTTAATACAGGTGCGCAAAAAAATGGATTGAGTCTGCAACAATCAAATGACCTATTCGATTTGTTAGAAAAGTTTGCGGGCTATGGTTTTAACAAGTCGCATGCTGCTGCCTATGCACTAGTTGCCTATCAAACGGCYTATTTRAAGGCGCATTATCCTGCTGCRTTTATCGCTGCCACCATGTCTGCKGATATGAAYAATACGGATAGTGTGCGTATCTTTTTTGATGATTGTGCSCCCAATGAGATAGAAATGTTGCCACCAGATGTTAATTTGAGCCAGTATCGATTTAAACCGTTAAGTGATAAGCAAATTTTATATGGCTTAGGCGCTATTAAAGGGACTGGCTCAGCCGCAATTGATTTGATGTTGGCAGCACGTGAGCAAGATGGTCCATTTAAAGATTTGTTTGATTTTTGTAGTCGTTTAGACTTGCGTAAAGTTAACCGACGTGTGATTGAATCACTCATTAGAGCTGGTGCATTTGATCAGTTAGACTCTAATAGAGCGGCTTTATTAGCAGGGGTTAGTTTGGCGATTGGTGCTGCAGAGCATGCCAATAATCATGTTGGTCAAGATAACTTGTTTGGTGATGACATGAACGCACAAAATGTGTTGCCAGAAATTGCGGAATGGCCTCCTGAACAACAATTGCAAGAAGAGAAGGCTGCTTTAGGTTTTTATTTAAGTGGGCACCCTTACTTAGGGCATAAAAATGAAATTGCACAGTTTGTACATGGCACATTAGCTGATCTTTCTCCGCAAAGACCACCCAAACTCATTGCTGGCGTGGTAATGGGCGTGCGTATTCGTATGACGCAACGTGGAAAAATGGCTATTGTGACACTAGATGATGCCGTTGCCCGAGTAGATGTCATTGTTGGGGGCGATTTATTATTACAATCGGCACATTTGATTAAAGAAGATCAGCTGCTAGTGATTGAAGGCCGGATTAGTCATGATGATTTTTCTGGGGGAAATAGAGTCAGTGCWAATAAAATATTTAAYYTRCCGACGGCTAGAAGCACATATGCCAGCATGCTTAAAATTGCTTGTAATGGCCAGTCTGATGCCGCCAAGTTAACGAGCATATTGCGTCCTTATTGTTTAGGTAGTGGTGAAGAGAAAAGGTTATGCCCAGTTAAAATTGAATATCACAATGAAACGAGTCAAGCGAGTTTAATGCTGGGAGATGATTGGCGTGTTGAGTTACAAGACGACTTGATTCGTCATTTAGAGGGTTGGTTGTCAAAAGAAAACGTAAAAATCCTTTATAATTAGCACCATTCAGAACCAAGAAATGACATGTGAGTAACATATATGAGCAATAGAAGAGCCACTGATGCAAAAATTAGCTACTTAGATTTTGAGCATCCRATTGCAGAGCTAGAGAAACGTATCGAATCATTACAAGAAGCACATGATGAACATGATGATTTAGATATTGCCAAAGAAGTTGCGCAGCTAGAGAAAAAGAATACGCGCTTACTCACAGCTGCCTACAAGAATTTGGATGCGTGGCAGGTTTCGCAAGTTGCCCGCCATCCTCAGCGGCCTTATACACTCGATTATATTCGCAATATATTTACTGATTTTGAAGAGCTGCATGGTGATCGAGCATTTGGAGATGACCCTGCTATTGTTGGGGGGGTCGCTCGTTTTGATGACATTCCAGTGATGGTGATTGGCCAACAAAAAGGACGCGATGTTAAGGCGAGACAATATCGAAATTTTGGTATGCCTCGGCCTGAAGGCTATCGAAAAGCGCTTCGATTATTCAAGCTGGCTGAAAAGTTTAAGTTACCCATTATTACGTTAATTGATACGCCTGGTGCTTACCCTGGGATTGGTGCAGAAGAGCGTGGTCAATCAGAAGCGATTGCTAGAAATTTATTTGAGATGGCCATGCTTAAAACGCCGATTATTGGCGTCGTAATTGGTGAAGGTGGTTCTGGTGGTGCATTAGCATTAGGTGTGGTGGATCAATTACTGATGCTCGWACATTCTACCTACTCAGTTATCTCGCCTGAAGGTTGCGCTTCTATTCTATGGAAAGATGCAAGTAAAGCGCCAGAAGCCGCTGAAACATTAGGCATCACTGCTGAAAAGCTCAAAAGTTTAGGCTTGATTGATCAAATAATTTTGGAGCCATTAGGCGGTGCACACCGAGACCCTGATGCGATAATGGCAACGCTTAAAAAAGCCATTAAAAGTAATTTAATCACATTAAAAAAACACTCTACTGAGAAACTCTTAGAGACAAGGTATGCGCGTTTAATGAGTTATGGTAAGTTCAAAGAAACAGTCAAAAAGTAACTTGATGACAAGTCGAGGCGCTTCATTATTAAGTGACCTCAAACTTCTTTTAAAAGGTTTTTTTCGTAGCAACGAACTCATTCGGCCTAGTCTTCTTATCGCGTATAGTGGCGGTCTTGATTCCACGGTGTTGTTACATGCGCTCTGTCAATTGCAAGATGAGGTTGTTTTTCATTTGAGCGTGATGCATGTACATCACGGGCTAAGCGACCATGCGGATGAATGGGCGGCATTTTGTGAAAAAACCTGTGCTGATTTAGCTGTACCAATAGCGGTTATTCAAGTGCAGGTTGATACCGAAAGCGGGTTTGGCGTAGAAGCGGCTGCTAGGCACGCACGATATAAAGCACTTTGTTCTGCCCCTGCAGACTTTATTTGTCTTGGCCACCATCAGGACGATCAAGCGGAAACATTGCTGTTACAACTGGCAAGAGGGGCGGGCGTTAAAGGTTTGGCTGGTATGGCGCAAATCGATGTTAAACGCCGGCTATTTAGGCCTTTTCTGCATACACCGCGTGCTGATTTAACCGCTTATGCTGAGCAACACCAATTACAGTGGGTTGATGATGAAAGTAATGTGGACGTTCAGTTTGATCGCAACTTTATACGACATACAATAATCCCTACCTTCAGTAAGCAATATGCCGGTATCACGAAGACTTTAGCGCGCACCGCTGCGCATATGGCTGAGGCTAATGGAATCTTAGAGGATATGGCACAAATTGATGCCGATCTTGCGTTAGATGCTATGCAGCCATTTGGGGTTTTAACATTGGCTGTATTTAATACATTAAGCCTCGCCAGACAAAATAATTTAATCCGATGGTGGCTTGCAAAAAATCAAGTGAGTATGCCGAGTGCTGCATTATTGCAGCAAATTTTAGCACAATTAAAATCTGTTAAATCAGATGTCACCATCAAAGTAAAAGTGGATGATGATCTACACGTGATGCGTTATAAAGGATTGGCTTATTTAGTGCCTGAATTTCAAAAGTTAGCGGAGATTAATTTGCTTTGGCAAGGTGAAGAAATCGTGATCCTGCCGAATCAATCACGATTATTTTTTACAAAAAAAATAGGTAAAGGGATTGCCTTTCAACGTGGTGGTAGCGATATTAAATTGCGTATTAAGAACAGAGAAGGTGGTGAGCGTTTTAGGCCTGAATTTGGCCGACCCCGCCGCAGTCTAAAATATATGATGCAATCTTGTGAAATTCCACCGTGGCAGCGTGCGCAACTGCCCCTCATTTTTATGGACGAAACGTTAGTGATCATTCCTTCTGTTGGGATAGATGCAAACATGCAAGCAGCTAATCACGAAATTGGGTTAACAGTTAGTTGGAGACCTGCCGGAAGCTAGTATTAGCCACGACTTGCGTTAAATTCGATTCATTCTTACGTTGAAAATAAATTTATATTGGTTTATATCATCCGTATTGGGTGGTTGTATATAACCGATTTTAGATTTAGAATAACCTCTCTAATACGCTGAAATATTCTTTCCTATTGATTAGTAAGTGTTTTTCAAAGAAGAGGGCGTGTTGGAACGCATCTTGCATTTAGCTTTTAAGATAAAAAGAATAAATGTATTGAATTTTAAAAAGGAAGCTACATGCAAACACTATTTAAACCTAAACTTATTGCCCTCGCCGCTTTATCTGTATATGCCTTACCATTTACAGCTGAAGCCGAAGAGCAAACGATTCAAACAGAAACAATTGAAGTCATTAGTACAACGCCGCTTCAAGGCATTGGCTTGGCAAGAGAGATTGTTCCAGCAAATATTCAAACAATTACAAGTGAAGATATCGAAGAGCAACACAATTTAACAATTGCTGATTTTTTATCTACGGGTATCGCGGGTGTGAATGTGAATGAGGTGCAAAATAACCCGTATCAGCCTAATGTTAACTATCGTGGTTTTACTGCATCACCGTTACTAGGGACACCACAAGGGCTGTCTGTGTTTGTTGATGGTGTGCGTGTTAACGAACCTTTTGGTGATGTAGTTAACTGGGATTTAATCCCACTAAATGCTATTTCAGGGATGAGTCTTATTCCTGGCTCTAATCCGGTATTTGGGTTGAATACGTTAGGCGGCGCACTTTCCATACAAACCAAAAGCGGCCGCACTCACCCAGGTGGAGCAATAGAAGTGCAGGGCGGCTCGTGGGGGCGCATTTCAACGGCTGCGGAGTTTGGTGGGGTGGCAGAAAATGGCGTGGATTTCTTTATTGCAGGCAACCTGTTTCATGAGCAAGGTTGGCGAGATTTCTCCCCATCTGACGTGCGTCAGGTCTTTAGTAAAATTGGTTGGCAAGGAGATGCGACAGATGCGAACCTAAGCTTGACGCTAGCCGATAATGAATTAGTGGGTAACGGCCTAGTGCAAAAAGAGTTTTTGAGTCAGTTAGACTATGAAGCGATTAACACTAAACCAGATGCTACTGAAAATAAAATGGTTTTTTTAAACTTTAATTTAAATCATTACTTCAATGACGATACTGTGTTTAGTGGGAATGCATATTACAGAAATGCACGTACCAAGAGCTTGAATGGTGATGTGAATGATGATGTTGACGATGCAGTGTTTTTAGCTGATTGTACAACTGCTGCAAACCCTGAAGACCAGTGTGGTGGTGCGTTAAACCGTAGCAGATCGACGCGTGAAGGGCTGGGTCTTGCAGGACAAATGACTTTCAGCGAAGATTCCATGGGAATGAAAAATCAACTGATTACAGGTGCTGGATATGACCAAGGTAAAACTAAATTCAAACAAAATAGTGAACTTGGTAATATTACCGCGAGCCGTGGTGTATTTGGTGTCGGTGCTTTTAATGATGAGGCTGATGTTGATCTAAAAGCTAACAGTAAAACCTACAGTTTATTTGCAACAGATACACTTTCTTTCAATGATATGTACCACCTAACATTGTCAGGGCGTTATAACTATACCAAAATTGATAATAAAGATGGAAATGAGCTTACATCTGAAATTATAGATAGTTGCGATTCCGCACACCTTATTGTTCATGTCAATAAGGGCTCTGATTTCATTGTATCGGATATATTAAAAGATAGACTGAAGAGTTATCTAGGGGACAGAAAAATCACACAATGGCGTATTACTGAAGATAACTATTTAGTAATAGGGGGATAAGATGAAGACATTAGCAATTGCTAATACGAAAGGTGGGTGTGGTAAAACTACCTTAGCTGCGAATTTAGGCGCATATTTAGCTGATTTAGGGCATGAGGTTTTACTTATTGATGCTGATATTCAGCCAACTTTATCCAATTATTTTAAAGTTAATAAAACMATYAAAGGTTTAACTGCTTTTCTTACTGAATTGGATGTAATGGATAGCATTAGTCGCGTACCTAATGAATGCCTAGACATTGTGTATAGTGATGACCCTGAAGGCAAACTCCACGAGTGGATCAAACAACAACCTGATGGTCGTCTAAGGCTTAGAATAGCGATAAGTAGATTAGTTAGAAATTATGATTACATTATTATTGACACTCCTCCCATTGGAATGATAAGTGACGCATTAGTGCTGATGAAATATGCAGATGTATGTATCTACGTGATGAACTCGAAGTTTGCTAACAAGCAGGGTGTTAAATATATAGAAGAAATACAAGAGAAAAGCGGCTCGAAAAGCACGGGCATTGTTTTGAACGGTATAAAAACCAAAAGATGGAAATATTACTAT
>NVTX01000006.1 GCA_002401735.1 Methylophilaceae bacterium
ATATTCCCCATAACGGATGAAGAGTGCTTGAAGGCAATGATTCCATCTTATGGTGAGTCATTGATCGAAGATGCTGAGTTACTAAAGACTATCCGCGAAGACACTTTGAGTACGCTTGAGCTAAAGTAAGCTCGCCACGTTTAATCAGCAAACGTCCGATCGAGTGATAAGCATGGCCATTTTGATTCGCATAGCCAACTTGTACTTGTTTACCATTTTCTAACTGGACGACGCCTGAGCCTTGTATCTGCAAAAAGAAAACATCAATAATGTCGTTAATCCAAAACACTTCGGTTCCCGCCAACGGTGACGGGCTAGCATCTATCTCGGCACGTGTACGATAGGGAACAAGTTTTTTCCCTTCTAACCGACCTCGCACACGCTTAAATTTAAGTTCTGGATAAGTATCTGCCAGATCAACCGTAATTAAGTCTTTTGGCTCACGGTATAAAGGGTATGGGTACTGCGCTGATTGCTTCCGACTACCTTTTAATAAAGGTTGGTAATAACCCGTAATTAAACCACTTGTAGACCCATCTTCATTTTGCGCACGGTAGACATCAAAATAACTTGATAAGTAATCAATAATGATTGCATTGTTAGGCTTTTTAACAGCGACGGCCGCTTCACATGCTGGTTTCCACTGCGTCTTTTTGACTAAGCGTGTACAGCTTTGAATCCAAGCTGGCCATGCAGCGATAAGATCATCTTGTAGTAGCCCGTCTAAATCCTGCCAATCAGCAGGGGCTAAATATCCGTATTGCGGTACTTTTACTGCACTTTTAGTTGGCGTAACTTTAATTGACGTAGCTTCAGTCTGCGTGACAACAGGCGCTTCGTTATTTGGCAACTGAATGGGTTGCTCTTCTGTCACAACTTTTTCTACTGTAGGACAATCACACTTGCCTTCTATTGGCTTCACTGCACGCTTTGAACATGCCGTCATCATAAGAACCATGCACAACAACAATACCGTTTTTTTCATTTTTTTAGTTTAGCACCCTGTTTAATGCGGCATCCTAGTTAATGTAAGACCCTAGGCGCAGCAAGCATAAATGGAGAAATAACCGCTTCGAATTGTGTCCCATCAACAGCAACAACTTGGTATGTTCCCTGCATAGACCCTGCTGAAGTATTCAGTACTGTACCACTTGTATACTCAAACTGTTCACCAGGTTCCAGCAATGGCTGGGCACCAATCACGCCCAACCCTTTGACTTCATCCACATGATTATCTGCGTCGGTAATAATCCAATGCCGACTAATCAATTGCGCAGCAACACTTCCCGTATTCGTAATCGTCACTGTATATGAGAAAGCAAAGCGATTGTCTTCTACACTAGATTGCTCTGGTAAATAAGCGGTCTCTACACTGACTAAAAATAAGTATTGGTCTGCCACTAATCGATCATCCCTGTCGTTGGTGAACTTGGGCTTGCTGTGTAAAACTTTTTCGCCATACGGCCTGCCAAAAAGGCTTCACGTCCAGCTTCAACCCCTTTTTTCATTGCAGAAGCCATTAATACAGGATCTTTTGCTTCTGCAATTGCTGTATTCATTAAAATACCAGCACAGCCTAATTCCATTGCAATCGCGGCATCACTAGCCGTGCCCACACCAGCATCAACAAGCACAGGCACCTTTGCATTCTCAATAATAATTTGCAAGTTCCACGGACTAAGAATTCCCATCCCGGAGCCAATCAACGAGGCTAACGGCATCACAGCACAACAGCCAATGTCTTCTAATTCTTTCGCAACAATCGGGTCGTCTGAAGTATAGACCATTACATCAAAACCATCTTTAATCAGCACTTTTGCAGCGGCTATCGTTTCTACGACATTTGGATATAACGTTTTAGGGTCGCCCAAGACTTCCAATTTAACAAGCTTATGCCCATCTAATAATTCACGCGCCAAACGCAAAGTACGCACCGCATCATCCGCTGAATAACAACCTGCCGTATTGGGCAGGTAAGTAAATTCCTCTGGTGGCAGGTAATCTAATAAAGAAGGCTCCCCCGCATTTTGTCCAATATTAGTTCGTCGTATCGCTACCGTCACGATTTCAGCACCGCTCGCATCAATCGCAGCACGTGTTTCTTTAAAATCTTTATATTTACCTGTCCCGACTAATAATCGTGAACCGTAAGTTTTTCCTGCAACTACCAATTTATCTGTCATATCTATTTTCTAACCGTTAACTATTTATCCGCCGCCTACAGCGCCAACAACCTCTAACTGATCACCTTCTTTTAACACCGATTCTGCATATTGACTTTTGGGCACTATTTCACCGTTACATTCGAYAGCAATCCGTTTACCAACRATCTTTAACTCACGCACCAAATCAGCAATTGTCATTGYGCTCATTTCAAACTGCTTAGCATTTCCATTTACYAAAATTTGCATTYTTATCACTTTACTTTCTTTCAAAYCACAAATTATTCACATGCTTTATTTACCATCACAACCATTAAATCACATTCTCGGATAAACATTAAAGACTGCAAACATTTTGCCGTTAACGACTCCTTGTAGTCATTTCGCAACACATCATGTTGCCTGCCTGCAAAAAACTAATGATTTTAATGATTTATTCAATCATGCTCTTAACAAACATGAACTATTTTGTTAGATTTCTATCAACACCATTACTGAAACAAAATTTTAGTGATTTTAACTCCCAAAAGGAAAAAACAGCATCATGAAACAAGCAATTAAAAAAGCAGAAGCGACAAAAACAGCATCTCTTCAAGCAACTGCTACGCCAAAAACACCTAAACCGAGTGAAACTGAAGAAGCTCGCGTATCAAACCTAACTAAAACGAATCTATTCAATCGATTTTTAGAAGCTAGTTGCGATTGCGTTTAATGCAGTTGTATTAAAAGCATAAACGTTTAGGCAATACAGTTAAAAAAAGAGGATGGCAATTGCCACCCTCCATCGTTCACTTACTTCAAAAACCGACTAACTAGTCTATCTCAATTTGAGGGCGACCTGGCTCTGGCCAATCTAAGTGGAAGAACTCACCGCGTGGTTTATCTTTCCGCTCATAGGTATGGCCGCCAAAGTAATCACGTTGACCTTGTAACAGGTTCGCTGGTAAATCTGCACTACGATAACCATCATAGTATGCTAACGCAGCAGCAAAACCTTGCGCAGGAATACCATTGGTTACAGCAAGTGTAATCACTTTACGCCAGCCTTCTTGGCCTTTGTTTATCTCCTGCGTAAAATATGGATCTAGCATCAAGTTTTTCAAGCGTGAGTTAAGCGCATAAGCGTCTGTAATTTTTTGCAAGAAACGGGCGCGAATAATACAACCGCCACGCCATATTTGTGAAATCTCACCGAAGTTAAGTTTCCAGTTATAAGCCACTTGTGCTTTATCTATCAATTGGAAGCCTTGTGCATATGCACAGATTTTAGAACAGTAAAGCGCATTCTTAATCGAATCAATGATTGCTGCTTTTTCTTTTTCTGAAATCGACTCAACTTTAGGGCCTTTTAGAATTTTGCTTGCCGCAACTCGTTCTTCTTTAACGCTAGAAAGCGCACGTGCATACACCGCTGCTGCAATTGCATTGGCTGGCGCACCTAATTCTAATGCATTAGCCGCTGTCCACTGCCCAGTCCCCTTTTGACCAGCTGTATCTAAAATCATATCGACTAAGAACTCTTTAGACATTGGATCTTTTTGTTGCAAGATATCTGCAGTAATCTCGATCAAGAAACTCGACAGATCCCCTTTATTCCACTCTTCAAAGATTTTWCCAATYTCGTCAGACTTCATRCCTAGCAAMGTYTTCATGAGCCAATAAGCYTCACAAATCAATTGCATATCAATGTATTCAATCCCATTGTGTACCATTTTCACATAGTGACCAGCACCATCAGGGCCAATGTATTCAGCGCATGAGAATCCGCCTTCTACTGGCTTACCAGGGGTTCCACCTTCCATAGGCTCACCCGTTTCAGGATCAACTTTGGCAGCAATATCACGCCAGATAGGCTCTAAACTTTCCCATGCCTTACGTGTACCTGAAGGCATCAGTGATGGGCCAAAGCGTGCGCCTGTTTCCCCACCTGAAACGCCAGAACCGATAAACTCAAGGCCTTTTGCTTGTAATTCTTTTTCGCGGCGAATCGTGTCTGTCCATAAAGCATTACCACCATCAATAATGATGTCACCTTGCTCTAGGAATGGTAACAAAGCATTGATGGTTAAATCTGTAGCAGTGCCTGCTTTAACTAGTAAAACAATTTTACGAGGCCGTTTAATACTGAGTACAAATGTCGCTAAATCAGCGTGCCCAATAACACGCTCATAAGACGGCTCATTGTTTTTGCAATACTCAATGAAGTCGGTCATCTTTTCGGTAGTACGGTTATACACAGCTACGTTATAGCCATGATCAGCCATATTTAAAACAAGGTTTTGCCCCATAATGGCAAGGCCTATTAGGCCGATATCAGCATTTTTTGTGGTCATTCTATCTTCTCTTTAAATGGGTAATTTAAGTTAATAATAAAACTTGAGCTTATGGCTCAAGCTTCCGTACTGCAGGCACAACGCTATTTCTTTGTTATAGCGTTCTACCAAACATTTGTATTGCTAATTGATAACCGGCCATCGCAACTTGAGGGTCATAGCGGTCGCCCTCGTCACGCATAAATGCGTGCTGCGCATTAAACTCGTGCCATGTAAAATTCAAATTAGCCTCTGTTAATTTCTCATACACCAGCTTACGACCTGCTGTATCAATATGCGTGTCCTGTTTGCCCCATACCATCATCAACTCACCGTTAATGTCAGCAAGTTTCTGCATGCTATGTTGTTCAGGTTTGTTTGGAATTGCATTGGTATGCAAATCTGTCGCATAAAAACAGGCTGTTGCTTGCACTTCAGGCTGCAGAGCCGCGCGAAAGGCTAAGTGGCCGCCAATACAAAATCCCATTGCGCCCAAGTTGCCGTTATACCAATCCTGCTCACTTAAAAACGCAATCATGGCGCGATTATCGGTATCGTAATCTTGTGCATCCTTGGCCGCTTTATCCGCATTCCCTTTATCTCGTCCGGCATCATCATAGCCAAGCACGGTACCAATCGGATTTAGCTCATGAAAAACCTCTGGCACTAATACAGCATAACCATGTCCTGCCATTAATCGTGCGGAACGCTCAATAGGCCCTGTCTGATGAAATATTTCAGAATAAAGCAATATCGTGGGTACAGGCTTACCATGTGTTGGGCGGTGAATATAAGTACGCATTGTACCTGTCGGCGTAGGTATATCTACGGTATGCGATTGAATCAGCATAGTAATAAATCCAGAAAGCTATCAAAACCAGTATTCTACAAGGCTTTTAAWGCTCTTTCATCCTTATTTTAGTTTTAATTTTATTATTGAGATACCTGCAAGTCGTAAATAACTTTCTCGTTTGTAACCATAGTTACTTTACTTCACGAGCAAGTTCTATTAAGTTGTTACACACTAGCCATGTTAATCAGGGCCTTAGCTATGCGCAAAATTTCTGCTTTTTTAGTATTAATATTGACACTCCCGCATGCGGTTGCCGAATCTCGAACTGAGCTTTCTTTTAGATTAAAAGCCTCTGTGGTCAAAGTGCATACTGCCACCAAAAAAGGCGGGCATGGCGTCGGAACTGGTGTTGCTATCGGCAAAGATTTAGTCGCAACAAATTGCCATGTACTAGCTAATACAGCTGGAGTCAAAATCACCAACCGCGGCAAAGGTTTAGTGCCTGTTGCCCTAAAAGCCGATTGGAAACATGATTTATGTATTTTACGCTTTCAATATGCAGACTTAACACCMGTAGARTTAGGCGATTCTGAACATTTGCAATATGAACAAGCCATATTTTCTATTGGATTTCCTGGCGGACCGCCAAGGCCACAATATACGGAAGGTAAGATTAAGGCGCTTTATCCCTTAGATAACAGCGCAATTATCCGTATCGATGCTTCTTTCATCATGGGAGCCAGTGGCAGCCCAGTATTTGATACGGATGGAAAACTACTCGCAATTAGTACATTCAAAAGCCCAGGCAAACACGCATTTTTTTACAGCATTCCCGTTAAGTGGATTAAAGACTTATTAAAACAACCAGACATCACCTCAATGGAAACAGATGTTTCTCCCTTCTGGGACGCGCCTGTAGAACGCAGGCCTTTTTTCATGCGCGTCGTATTGCCATATCAGAATGAAAAGTGGGGAGAGCTCAGCCATATTGCCCAGCTTTGGATGAAAAACGAGCCAAGCTCATCAGAAGCTTTTTACTATGCGGCGGTAGCCGAACATGCGTTAGGCAATGCAAATAAAGCAAAGCAGTATTTTGAACAGACGTTAAGATTACGCCCTGAGCATGCTTCAGCCGTGATGAGGCTTAGCTGTATAGAAAATATAACGCTCGCATGCAACAATAAATTCTAATAGTCGCTACTACGTCCTGTTGAATAGCCTTGCGGAACATCATTTTGCCATTCGCCGCACTCACTGCATAAGTGATCATGCATCGTAGGGCTAAGTGCTAACTTATTGCTTCCACAAAATTTACATTCTGTTGCATGTAGCACCTCTTCTTTATGGTGCGCATCGTGATGCACTTGCGCCACCTTGGCACCGCCTAAACCGTACTTATTGTCCATAAAGACTCCAAAACAGAATAACCACTATCTTAGAAAATTACTCGCTTTTACCTTTAATGACAAGCCCTTTTTATAGGGTTTTATGTGAAGCTCGGCTTAGTCTATCTTTAATTGCTAACCACTCTGTTTGATTTGGCGGCGCCTCAATCAATAACAACGCGGCATTCAGCGCATCCATTTGATGCAGTGTGTCATATAATTTTTCAGCCAGCGTGTGCGGATTGTTTGGTAAATTAAATGTCTTGCCACTGGCTATTTCGCCATCACCGATCATTAAAGCGACACAACCCTTGTGCGTTGTCGCAAAATCAATTAAATCCGATTTTGAATCAAATAATTTAATTGGCGTGATTGGTGAGTAGTGCAATAAATGCTGGCCTGGTGCTCTGGGCGTCGCTTGCTTATTTTTGTTCGCCGGTTTGCCAGCAACAAGCGCTATCGCAGCCTCACCAATCATGCCTAACCGTAATAAGCGCCATTCATCGCCTTCTACCGCAACAATTGTAGACTCTATGCCAATCTTACATGCACCCCCATCAAGCACCGGTACATGCTCGCCCAAACCATGCGCGACATGGCTTGCCGTTGTTGGACTCAATTGTGTCGATTTATTAGCAGATGGTGCAGCAAGACCTAGCCCACTTTCTTTTAGCACTTGCTGTGTCATTGCATGCTCAGGTATACGCAAGGCTACTGTAGACTCGCCGGCGCGCACAATCTTTAGCACCTCAGGCTTTGCAGGTAACACTAACGTAAAAGCCCCCGGCCAAAAAGCATGCGCTAGCTTCTGTGCCAGTGGTGAGAATTCCGCTGCCCAATCCCCAACTTGCGCCTTAGTAGCGATATGCACAATCAATGGATTATTAGCTGGCCGCTCTTTAATCGCATAAATTTGTTGCAATGCATTTTCATTACTGGCGTCTGCAGCAAGGCCATAAACGGTCTCGGTCGGAATGGCGACAACTTCACCACGCTTTAGCTTTGCTATTGCTTGCTCTAGATTTACACGCATCGATATTCAAATAAACAAAAAAGCCATTTTACTACTATTAGCAATAATACTTACTATCAGGACTTATACTCACCTCACTACCTATTTTTCTTTATTGTTGCATACAATATGAAACATATGTAAACTGTGATGATGCAGATTAATAAATTTACTGATTTAAGTTTACGTGTCTTGATGTATTTAACGCAAGAAGTAAGGGATACGCCAGTTACGATTAGTGAAATTTCGCAGCAATTTAACGTGCCAAGAAATCATTTGATTAAAATTGTAACTCGATTAAATAAACTAAATTGGATATCTGCAACCCGCGGCAGAAATGGTGGACTAAAACTAGCCGTGCATTCAAACAACTTGAAACTGGGAGACGTGATTAAAGAGTTAGAAAACACAAGTGCTTTAATCAATTGTGATGACCCTCCCTGTGTTTTGAACGGCGGATGTCAGCTAAAAACCATTCTGGATACTGGTCTTAAGTATTTCTATCAAGAAATGAATAAATACTCGCTACAAGATATTGTAGACCATAGAACCCAGCAAGTAGTCATTAAGATGCACCGACAATATGTAGCAGCTTAATGCCCAAATTTTTTATTCGTCGTTAATAAAGTGATAAGCACTCTGGTTGAGAGTTTTTTTAAACACTTAATTGTTTCATATAATATACAACTTAAAAGGAAAATTTTATGTTATCAGCAACAGCAAAGCCATATATAGAAGCCAGCGTCCCCGTGTTAAGAGAGCATGGCTTGACCATTACCACTATTTTTTATAAAAACATGTTTAAAGATCACCCTGAACTGAATAACCTTTTTAATTTAGGCAATCAAGCTAATGGTTCGCAACAACAGTCATTAGCAGCTGCGGTGTTTGCGTACGCGGCCAATATTGATAATGCCGATGTGCTAGCACCCGTAATAGAAAGAATTGTACATAAACACGTTTCAGTGGGTATTAAACCTGAGCATTACCCTATTGTCGGAAAATACCTAATAGAGGCCATTAAAGAAGTACTCGGCGAAGCTGCGACACCAGCGCTCATTACTGCTTGGGAAGAGGCCTATGGCCTATTAGCGAACTCGCTCATCACTGCTGAGGAAACGCTATACAAACTAAATAAACATGCACCAGATAGCTGGATGAAAATGAGGGTAATAGAAAAGATAAAGCAGAGTGACAGTGTCATCTCATTTACGCTGGAAACCAATGAAGACTTTGCCCTCCCAAAATTCAAAGCGGGTCAATATGTGAGCGTTGCTGTATTTATTGAAACGCTAAATTTAAGACAAATTAGACAATACAGTTTATCTGACTCACCAGNAAAAAATACTTACCGCATTACAGTAAAAAGTGAAAAATCTGATGAGCACAAACCAGCAGGCATGGTTTCAAACTGGCTGCACCAACATTGGGAAGTGGGAAGTGTTATTGATATGAGTCATCCATATGGCAACTTTACGCCGAACATTATGGATAAAACGCCTATTGCGCTCATTTCCGCCGGCGTCGGTGTCACACCAATGATATCAATATTAAATWCRAWTNNTKATWGAMMMSYARMWWKNNAAKCGYCMWKTKYWSGYAWKSTKYWWWATCAAAAGACACGGTAACGCATCTAAATGAAATTGAGGCTGCAAACAATATAATGCCTTATCTAAAAACACAATTATTCTTAAGTGAGTCGAAAGAGCATCACCCAAATACAATACAAGGACGAACAAACCTCAATGGCTTAATCAATCACAAAGAAAAATCCACCGTTTACTACATTTGCGGCGCTCAACCATTTATGGATAAGCAAAGAGAGACATTACTCACACAAGGGGTCAGTGAAAGCCAAATCTACCGAGAAGTATTTGGCCCAGAAAGCTTGAATCACTTAATTTAGTCGATTAATAGTGACAACACGCACGAAAGTTAAACCCCTAAGGGGTTTAACTTAACGATTGCTACACACCGTTAAGCACCATTAATTAACATAACTATCATCAAGATAAGAAAATGACTAAATGACTTTTCTAAACGTCAAATTGCATCGCACCTTACCAAGTACAGGATGCTGGTCAGGTTTAATCGGGTTAACCCCATGATAAAACCACCGACTCGCACCACCCCAAACCACCACGTCACCATGCGTCAATGTAAGCTTGGTCGTTTTGTCGCTACGCTTAGCACCTCCAAATAAAAATATAGCAGGAATGCCTAAAGAAACGGAAACGATAGGCTGGCTAAAATCCTGCTCATCTTTGTCTTGATGCAAGCCCATCTTACTGCCCACTTCATACACATTCACCAAACAAGTATCTGGGATAAAATCCTTATAGCCCCCTTGCAGAGCTGCTTGCTGTGCTAAATCTAAGAATGAATCGGGAATCGGTAGCCACGGCTGTTTAGTAAATGCATTTTTCTTTGTATAGCCATAACCTCTTTCAGTACCAACCCAACCAAATTGCCCAAAACTAGTCGTTCGCACAGACATTTTATAACCCATTGGCGTCATCATCTGCTGTGGCGGATTATCTACAAAATGTTGAGTCAAAATATCACAAAGCATATCTGCTTGAGGCAGTGCAAATCCACGCAACCAATAAGCGCCTGCAGCAAGCTGCACTTGCGATGTCATTTGTTCAGAAAATAAATCAGCTATCATTGGTAGTGCATCCCAAAATTTATTGGCTCACCCATTCCAGTTCAACATTTTGAGCTGCGGCAATGGCTTCCATTTGCGGAATGGCCTCTTCTATCCTCACTAAAAAATCTGCTGCTGTTTCCTGATGAAAGCCTAATACCATCACTTTTTTATTCGAGGCAATAAGGTTTTTAAATAGCGTAACAATTTGCTTAGCACTTGTGTAGTCCGCCAACGCAGCATTGTTAGGGTATTCCATCAAATTTTCACTGATCGCATAAGGCTGATCTAACGGCGTGCTTTCAGGGTGTAATTGACGTAGCATTTTCACCATGCCACTGTCTTCATGCCAACGTGTTGTGAGTAAATCAGCATCTATTTTGGAGCTATCCCAAACAAAACCATTCTGCACTAAAGCGGCGGTCAGTTTTGGTCCTAGCTGCCATCCTCCTGCACGGAAATGGTCAGGGCGGTTAAAACCATTCTCGACTAAGACCTCACTGCTGCACGCAATGAGTTTAGCCAGCGCCTTTTGTGAATAGGCAAACTCTAAACTGACTGTGTAACCGCAATCACCACTTTCACAATTTTCATCTGTATCAGCAAATGAATAGCCATGTTGATATTGAACACCGCRATAGTTGGTTAGAGACTTCCAGGCATGCACGTGCAACCCTTGGGCGTCTTCTGGTAAAAAAGTGGATTTAATGATTTTTGTTAGCCGTGGGTTGTATCCATGGCCGCGCACAAAGTAGGCCGCATTTAGCAATTGCAACATAGGAATATGTGGAAACTTTTGTCGAAACAACTGCATGGCTTCTATATTCTCTTCGTCTAAAGAACGGCCTTCCCAGTCAACCGTTACATAGAGCAACATTTTTCGAGGGCTTTCGCTTTGCGCAAATAGCTGGCTACTCATTAATAAGAGCGCAAGACATAGCATCCAACTGACATGTAAATTGGGCAATTTCATCATCATCACTTATGCTTAAAAAAGGTTAGCACGCCTAATCTATATCAGCAGAGTCACACTAGGTCAACGACGGCTCATCCATATGCTTACGCATACTTACTGCTTTATTCACTGTGCTAACGCACGTATTCTACACAATCACAATTAGTTACACTTCACTAAACCATTTAAATTTATAATCTGCGCATGCATCTTTCCCTCAACCAGCTTTTTACCAACCACCAATTCGCCTTCACTAAGTTACTTACTTTTCGTGTACTCATGGTACTGGCATATCAAATCATGGCCGTGGTTGCTGGTTGGCATATTTATGAAATCACGCATGATCCATTGGCTTTAGGTTTAATCGGTTTAGCCGAAGTCGTTCCTTATTTTGCGACGGCTCTATTTGCTGGCCATGCGATAGACCACTATTGTTCACGACGGTTTTTTGGCATGATATCAGCTGCTGTTTTAGGGGTAAGTGCATTAACACTGAGTGCCATTTCAGAAGGCATGTTTGCTGGCAACATTACCCTTTGGATTTATGCCGCCATCGCATTAACTGGCGTTGCGCGCGCATTTATCTCGCCCAGCTATAACACCTTGTTTGCCATTATTGTGCCCCGAGCCACTTTTGCACGTGGCGCTAGCGTTGGTAGTTCTGTATTTCAAATTGGATTAATTGTAGGCCCTGCCATTGGCGGTTTATTAGTTGGCTTTGTTAGCAAAACAGCTGCTTATGCTTTAGCCAGTGCTTTATGTGCAGGAGCAGTATTAGCCTTATTTAGTTTGAAAGTAAAAGAACCCCCTGCACAAGATAGCCCACCAGTTTTTACCAGCATTGCTGAAGGTTTACGTTTTGTATGGGGCAATCAAATCCTATTTGGCGCGCAAATGTTAGATATGTTTGCCGTATTATTTGGTGGCGCTATCGCCTTGCTGCCTGCCTTTGTACAAGATGTGTATCACTTGGGCCCAGAGGGCTTAGGCATTTTACGTGCTGCGCCAGCGGCAGGCGCAATTTTAATCGGATTGTGGCTAACCAAACACCCCATTAACTTAGGTGCAGGACGATGGTTGTTATTTGCAGTCGGCGGTTTTGGGGTATGTATGATTGCGTTTGCATTAAGCACCTCCTTTTGGTTATCCGCGGGCATACTAATGATGGCGGGTGCGTTTGATGGCGTTTSGGTCGTCCTACGTAGCACTATTATGCAGTTGGCTACACCAGATGAAATGCGCGGTAGAGTCTCTGCCATCAATGGTATTTTTATTGGGTCTTCAAACGAGTTAGGTGCATTCGAGTCTGGCGTTTCCGCACGACTAATAGGCTTAGTCCCCTCCGTGATATTCGGCGGTATCATGACCTTAAGTGTCGTTGGCATCACGGCAAAAGTGGCACCCAAACTACGCAAGTTGGCATTACAAGAATTACATTAACTACGTTAAAATTGTGCTCTTTACAGCATCAATTTTTTAGGAGACCTTTAAATGGCAAACATGTATGACATCAGTATTCCTCCATTAATCCTTGCTTTAAACAACTTATTGCATATCCTCAAAAAAGGCAGAAGATCCGCCGATGCGCGCAATATAGAACACAGCGTATTACTCAATGCAAGATTAGCGCCTGATATGTACCCATTAATAAGACAGGTACAAATTGCGACCGATATGAGCAAAGGTGCTGGCGCGCGTTTAGCAGGCATAGACGTACCTAAACATGATGACAACGAAGCCACGTTTGATGAACTTGAACAACGCCTTAACAAGACCATCTCTTTTTTAAATAGTATTGAAGCTGAGCAATTAGAAGGCGCAGAAACACGCCATATAGAATTAATGGTGCGTGATTCTAAAAGAGAGTTTGTTGGGTTAGATTATTTATTACGCTGGGTTCAGCCAAATGTTTATTTTCACGTCACGACCACCTATAGTATTTTGCGCCACAACGGCGTTGAATTAGGTAAACGTGATTTTTTAGGCCCAAAATAATTTCACATAGGTACTCCGACAAACATTAACGTACCGGAGTGCCTGGCCCAAAGAACTCACGCATCATAAAACTTTCTAAACCCGCATTATCTTGTGGTCGCGCAGAAAGCAAGATTACTCGACCTTGACGATGCGAATCCCAATTAAAATCTCCATCATAATCACGCCGAATAATTTCGATCATTTTTTTGATAATAACACGCTTAATATCCACGCCAACTGGCGCTGACACATCAATAATCTCTAACCGCGCTGTATTAATATTGTTCTTCCAGCCTTTAAAACTAAACTGTGCTTTACGCAAACTACGATGCCTAATTTCGAAGATGCCATTAGATCCATCTAGGTTCAGATTTTCTTTGATTTTTGCATCACGCTTGTCACCCTCGCTTTGCGGATTATTACTGGCAATAACTTCCTCGATGTCCTGCTTGGAAAGACCTTTTTTAGCCAACCTTGCCTGTTGTTGTCTTTTAATAAAAGCCCGCATATCTTCCCCTGGCAATGGTTCTAGTGAGGCCTCTGGGTATTTAGGCTTAGGTATTTTCTTATTTAAAACTTCATTTTTTTGTACCTTTGTTTTAGATGTTTGCGCAACATCAACTGGCACGTCTCTTGGTTTCACTTGTTTAGGTGGCCTCGCTTTCATTGGTTTTCGCTTAGGCACTAGTTTGGGCGGTTCAACTTGCTTTTCCTGCACATCCTCTGGCGCAGCTACAACTTCCTCACTGGGTGCAACCGCCTCTTTTTGAGCTGGCCCTAATGTGATTTCCAATGGTGGCGCATCTTCTACAGGGGCACCCATAGAAAAAAGCTTGGGTGCAAAAATCCACAATAAAGACAAATGCAGCAATATTGACAGCAAAAACATCAATGAAATGTTTCGGCTAATACGTAAGGTAAAGACTTTATCTCTACGGGCAGGCAGCGGCCAAGTTTCATCAGAATGGTGTGGTGATAATGGTGTCATGCTCTTTTTTAAACGTTCTATCTAGCCTTTTGCTTGCTTTTTAAGAATTCAATGTTAAATAGCATCATAAATCCCTCTCTATTTGCAACATTRCAATTGCATCACGCGTGCAATACTCAAAAACATCATCCCATTAAAGGAGTTAATCATGATGGTTTATCAAGTATTAGATGAGCAAAATAACCCCATTGCTGAATACAGCGATCTAGATTATGCCCTACACAATGCCCAAAGCTTAACTTTCTGGCATACCGATCACTATTATCATGTTGAAGAAGTCAACTTAGCGGAACATTGATTCAACATTTAGCTTAATTATTTACCCTAACCTATTTGCTGGTGCATGCGCACTAAAAACGTGCGCTTTTCTGCTTGCATACTGCATTCAATTACCCACTAAAAATTCATATATTTATTACAATTCAATGCCTTAGCTTCAATTTATCGCACTTGGCACAGCAATTGCTAAATAAACACCTATATAGTTAAAAAAAGTTTTTCTATGCTGCGTGTCATGCTTATTGATAATGATCTCAACCAAAGCAAGCCATTAAAACARTCCTTAATTGATAACGGTTTTGATGTGATTGCTCACGTGGAAGATGATATTCGTTTACNAAAAAAATGTGGCGAACTACAGCCAGATGTTGTCATTATTGATACGGAATCACCCAGCAAAAATGTATTAGATAATGTTGTTACCATTACGCAAAATCACTTCAAACCAGTCGTCATGTTTGCACAGAATGGCGACAAGGAGGTTGTCAAAGCGGCCACAAAGGCAGGTGTGAGTGCCTATGTAGTGGGAACAATTACCAGTGAAAGGTTAACCCCAGTGATAGAAGCGGCAGTCGCAAGATTTGAAGAAACAAAACATCTCCGTGAAGAACTTCARCAAGCCAATACGAAGTTAGATGAGCGCAAAATTGTAGAACGCGCAAAAGGGATTTTAATGCGTCAACGCAATCTTGATGAAAACGAGGCATATAAGATGCTACGCGGGATGGCAATGCAAAGAAATATGAAGTTAGCTGATTTGTCGAATCAGTTGATTGATGCAGCAAAGATGTTAACGATTTAGCACGCTTTTACACTCCAATGACGGAGTTACAATTTAAGCGGTTTTTAAAGTAGTAAGATAAGTAGGCACCTAGCTAACGATAGCTGGGAAACGGACATAGGCGTCCTTATTCACATCATCAAAATGATTGTGCATAAGGACGCTTTTTTTGTCCGCGACAATATATCGAAAGTGGTCTAAGGAACTGAATAGTTGCATAAACAAGTAGCCCAATAACGATACAACAGGAGAAGTTTTACATGAAATTAAATAMAGCCATCATACGTATTGCGTTGCTATTACTAACACCYTCAATAGCCACAGCGGRCGAAGCYGCTACAGCCACATCATTCAGCGATGCGATTACTGGCGGAAAATTCTCAGCTAACTTTCGTCTACGTTGGGAAAACGTCGACCAAGATGGCAAAAATAAGGTTGCCAATGCAGTGACATTACGCAGCTTAGTTGGCTTTGAGACAAAACCATTTCATGGATTTAGTATCAACACACAAATCTACGGTTTGAGCCCTTTTACAGACAGCTATAACAATGCCAAARAAGGAGACCCTCATGCCAGCAGAAAAGCTTACCCCGTCGTGGCAGATCCAGAGGATTATGATTTTCATCAAATATACTTGCAATGGGAAAATGCAACAAACAAAGTGAAATTTGGCCGCCAAAATATGATTTTGGATAACTGGCGTTATGTGGGTGATGTCCGCTTCCGTCAGAACTGGGCGGTGTTTAACGGCTTATCTTATGTTAATACCAGCCTGCCTAACACAACTATTAGTTTGGCGCATTATGAACAGCTCAAACAAGTAACAACCAAGATTCAAGATGCGAACATCGAAATTGCCAACGTTAAATATGCACTCACGCCAACAACAAGCCTCAGTACTTATGGTTACTTCATTGACTGGAATAGCAGCGCGCTAAAAGCATCATCAAGCAAAACATTTGGTCTGCGCTTGGACGGCAAACATAAACTTAACGAGGAATGGAAAGCCCTTTACACAGCGGAATACGCTAAACAAAATGATTACAAAGACGGTAGCCATTTGATTGATAATGATTATTACCGTATTGGTGGTGGCTTCGCTTATCACAATTGGTTTCTTCGCGTAGACCAAGAAAAACTCTCTGGCAATTCAGATGGTAAATCCTTCCAAACACAATTAGGTACGAACCACTTATTCCAAGGCTGGGCAGATGTATTCCTCAAAACGCCGATTGCTGGGATTAAAGACACCATATTGATTGCTGGTGGTCAATTCATGGGCGCTAAACTAAAAGCTGAATATCACTTCATTCATTCAGACAGAAACTTCACTAAAGCAGGTGGTGCTACTGGCGATAAATTAGGTGAAGAACTAGACCTTGGTGTTTATTACCCGTTCACTAAACAATTAACGGGAGCCTTTGAGTATGCAAAATTCACTGAAGGAGACAGAGCTACTGGAACGGCTAGAAAACCAACGATTCAGAAAGTTTGGTTGACCGCTATTTATAAGTTTTAACTTTCATTTAACTTATAATATCAATGCATCAAATGATACGCATTGGCTTGGTGCATTAGCACTAACTAAGTGCCTACATTCTAAATATAACAACTTAAGATATTGATTTATAATCAAAATATATAAGGCATGATACTTGCTTTACTTTGAACCATAACACTCAATTTGATAAACAGATGGATCCTATGCAAAAATCTAAATTAGTCGTCGTCGGAAATGGCATGGCAGGCATGCGCGTGGTAGAGGAGTTACTAAAAATCGCTCCTGATTTGTATGACATCACCGTATTTGGTGATGAGCCATACCCAAACTACAACCGCATTATGTTGTCTCCAGTCCTTGCTAACGAGCAAACCATTGATGACATTATTCTCAATACCCGCGAATGGTATGCAGAAAATAACATCACGCTACATACCGATGCACGGGTTAATAAAATCGATCGCGTCAACCGTGTAGTGACTACGGAAAATGGCACAACGGCAGCATATGATCGCCTGCTAATAGCCACGGGTTCCAAGCCATTTATGCCGCCGATTCCAGGCAAAGAGCTTGACGGCGTTATTGGCTATCGTGATATCAAAGACACGAACGATATGATAGGCGCTGCAAAAAAATACAAACATGCGGTTATCATTGGTGGTGGTTTGCTGGGTCTAGAAGCAGCAAACGGCCTTAGCATTCAAGGCATGGACGTTACCGTTATCCATAGGAATGAATGGCTGCTAGAGAAGCAATTAGATAAAACTGCCGGCGGCATGCTTCAGAAATCATTAGAGTCCAAGGGGCTTAAATTCCATCTTGAAACAAATACAGATACGATAGTCGGCAACAAAGATGGCCGTGTGTCTGGATTGCGTTTTAAAGAAGGCTTTGAACTACCGGCTGACTTAGTCGTGTTGGCCGTTGGGATTAGACCAAATTATGCTTTGGCTGAATCTGCGGGCATTCATTGTGACAGAGGTATTGTCGTTAATGACACCATGCAAACATTTGACCCGCGCGTATATGCCGTTGGTGAATGTGTCAGTCATCGCGGTATTTCTTACGGCTTAGTTGCCCCCTTATTTGAAATGGCTAAGGTGTGCGCCACACACTTAGCCAACTTTGGTATTGGTTCATACAAAGGTTCTGTTACTTCAACAAAATTAAAAGTGACAGGCATTGATTTGTTTTCTGCGGGAGATTTTTCCGGCGGAGAAGGTACTGAAGAAATTGTGTTGCACGATGCGGTTGGCGGGGTATACAAAAAACTCGTTATTCAAGATGACAAAATCATCGGCAGCGTGCTCTATGGCGATACTGCCGACGGAGCCTGGTATTTCCAGATGCTCCGTGACGGCAAACCGATTCACGAGATTCGTGACCACTTGATGTTTGGTCAAGACTCTTTAGGTAATACAGGTCATCAAGGACAAGATCAAGCAGCAGCGATGTCTGACGAGATGGAAGTCTGCGGCTGTAATGGCGTATGTAAGGGAACGATTGTGAAAGCCATTCAAGCAGATGGCTTGTTCACCATTGAAGATGTTAAAAAGAAAACCAAAGCAGGTTCTAGCTGTGGCTCATGTACTGGGCTTGTTGAACAGATATTAGCCTCTACTTTAGGCGGCGGTTATGCACCACCTTCCACCGCAAAATCTATTTGTGGATGTACAGACCTAAGCCACGAACAGGTGCGAGAAGAAGTACGTAATCAAAAATATTTAAACATCCCAGATGCTATCAAAGGCATGGAGTGGAAAACACCTAATGGTTGCGCCACTTGTAGACCTGCACTCAACTACTATCTCATTTCAACATGGCCACATGAGGCAAAAGATGACCCACAATCACGCTTTATTAATGAGCGTGTGCATGCCAACATTCAGAAAGATGGCACCTACTCTGTCATCCCGCGTATGTATGGCGGGGTTACTACGCCAGATCAACTGCGTACCATTGCAGATGTCGCAGATAAATATTCAGTGCCCATGGTTAAACTGACCGGTGGGCAACGCATTGACTTGCTAGGCGTTAAAAAAGAAGACTTGCCTAATATGTGGGCTGATTTAGATATGCCTTCTGGCTATGCCTACGGCAAATCAATTCGTACCGTCAAAACCTGTGTTGGCTCTGAGTTCTGTCGCTTTGGCACACAAAATTCTACGCAACTAGGGATTGATATCGAAAAAGCCTTTGACCACATGTGGGCACCCCATAAGGTCAAATTTGCAGTATCTGGCTGCCCTCGCAACTGCGCCGAATCTGGCATTAAAGATGTCGGCATTATTGGCGTGGATTCTGGTTGGGAAATATACGTCGGCGGCAATGGCGGAATTAAAACAGAAGCAGGCCAATTCTTATGCAAAGTGAAAACCGCAGAAGAAGTCATTGAATATTCTGGTGCCTTTATTCAAGTCTATCGAGAAGAAGCACGCTATTTAGATCGGACGGTTCATTGGATTGAGCGTGTTGGTTTGGATTACGTGAAAGAACGTATATTAGATGATGCAGAAGGCAGAAAAGCCGCTTTTGAACGTTTACTTTATGCATTACAAGGTGCTGTTGATCCGTGGAAAGAACGTGCAACAAAACGTAATGAGCATAAAGAATTCGACACGATCGAAATCTAATTTTAAAAACATCAAAGAGGAAAATTTAAGTGAAACAAAGCTTTTGGTCAGTAGGACATAAACCTACATTATTTTCAGCATTTTTATATTTTGATTTAAGCTTCATGGTGTGGATACTGCTAGGCCCACTTGCGGTGCAAATTGCAGGTGATTTACAACTAACGGCTGCACAAAAAGGCTTAATGGTGGCAACGCCTGTGCTTTCAGGCGCATTATTGCGCATTGTTGCAGGCGTATTGGTCGATCACATCAAACCTAAAATGGCAGGCATCGTTGGTCAAGTCATTGTGATTACGGCTTTAACTTTTGCTTGGTTAAGAGGTATTCATAGCTTTCAAGAAATACTTATTCTTGGCACGTTCCTCGGCGTGGCAGGCGCCTCTTTTGCCGTCGCTTTACCACTCGCCTCACGCTGGTACCCACCAGAACATCAAGGCACCGCGTTAGGAATTGCTGGTGCAGGAAACTCTGGCACCGTATATGCGGCATTATTTGCCCCCAGTCTTGCGCTCGCTTACGGTTGGACAAACGTATTTGGTTTCGCGCTTATTCCGCTCGTCGCAGTGCTTATCTCATATGCGATTTTTGCAAAAGATGCACCTAATGCAGCGCCTGCAAAATCTTTAAGCGAATACATGGATATTTTAAAAGATAGAGATTCTTGGTGGTTTATGTTTTTCTATAGTGTCACTTTTGGCGGCTTTGTTGGTTTGGCATCGTCTCTCACGATTTATTTTAATGACCAGTATGGCTTAAGCCCTGTGCATGCGGGTTATTTCACCGCAGCCTGTGTATTTGCTGGCTCTTTTGTGCGCCCCTTTGGCGGAAACTTAGCAGACCGTATTGGTGGTATTCGAACCCTAACAGTCATGTACGTTGTGGCGGCTATTTTCATCCTTATTTTAAGCTTTGGCCCAGAAACAAAAATGGTTGCAGCAANTTGYTSWWRMNNTMGCCRYSATSRMGNCTTKGNNTGGSSWWSKSARMYGKYKWSCWGKTWGKNCYTYRMCRTKTCMSWRRMRWMNTYGGYSWAAWSNCWGSNCTRNTMGSWMYRGNTGKYGRWRTNANGGTKKMTTTWACTYAGMMTSYMGTTTGGGCTACTCTAAGCAAATGACAGGTAGTTATCAAATTGGTTTATTGATTTTTTCAGGCTTAGCGATCTTAGCCGTATTCGGCCTCATGGGTGTTAAAACGCGCTGGAGAACGACTTGGGGCTCTGCCGCTGTAACATCGGCTAAAGTATAGCCATCGCGGTTAACCACATTCCATGTCAATAAAATTTACCACCGGTGAAAGCAGCCAAACGGGACCGCGTGAGCGTAATGAAGATTACACCGGCATCACGACCCCGACGGGCGCACAACTGGCGACCAAAGGCGCCTTGTTTGCTGTTGCCGACGGCGTAGGTGGTAATGCAGGCGGCCGCGAAGCCTCTGAAATGACCGTTAGAATGGTGTTAGCCGATTACTATGCGACACCCGATACGTGGCAAACACACACGTCTTTAGACAAAGTCATTACCGCAGCAAACAGATGGGTTATTTCACAAGCCGGTGCTAATCGCAATATGTCCGGCATGGCAACAACCCTATCACTACTGATGCTTAAAGGTCAGCGCTATGTTGTCGCACATGTAGGTGACACCCGTGTCTACCGACTGCGCAATAAAGCGCTTGTGCAATTGACTAATGACCATGTGTGGGACAGACCAGATATGCGCCATGTATTAAAGCGTGCTGTTGGTTTAGATAAAAATCTCTCAGTAGATTATGCGGAGGGGCTGATAGAGGTTGGTGATGTATTT
Organism: Methylophilaceae bacterium; assembly: GCA_002401735.1. Classification (GTDB taxonomy): domain Bacteria; phylum Pseudomonadota; class Gammaproteobacteria; order Burkholderiales; family Methylophilaceae. The sequence goes on from NVTX01000006.1 coordinate 21,231, forward strand.
GTCATCATGAGCGACGGCGTATGGGAGCCGCTTGGTGAAGAAGCCATTCATAGCGCGTTAATGCTACACGACGACCCACAGTTAATTAGTGAAAATCTCACTAAAAGTGCATTAGAAAAAGATGGCCGAGATAACGCAACCGCTTTAGTCGTGAGAATTGATGAAGTRGGRTCKGACAACCTTGACGACTTACTCTCCGATGCAAAAAATCTAAGCGTCCCGCCCAAGTTAAAAGTTGGTGACACGCTAGATGAATTTAAAGTGCTAGAGATATTGCATGACTCACGGGTAAGTGTGTTATATAAAGTAGAAAACCAATCTGGGCAATTCTTTGTTCTCAAAACATTGCAACCACTACTAACCAATGACAAAGATAGCTGCCAAGCACTGCTAAATGAAGAATGGATTGCTAAACGTGTTGTCTCGCAATGCGTACCGCAAGTGCTACCATTAACGATAGAGCAACGTAAGCATTTGTACTACGTCATGACATGGCATGAGGGTGCAACGCTGCAACAGCGTCTTGATAATGGTCACCACTTCACCGTGAATGGCGTTGCCAAAATTGGCGCTAATTTAATGCGCGGCATGAGCATGCTACACCGATTGAATATCGTGCATAGGGATATTAAACCGGCCAACATTCACATCGGATCAGATCAGAATTTACGCATTTTAGACTTAGGTGTCGCATTGAATACGACGGTAGGCATGCCTGAAACCATGGAGAACCCTGGCACACCAAGTTATATGGCCCCAGAGTTATTCGAAAGCAAAGGCGCAGATATTGCGACTGATATTTATGCGGCAGGTGTCACGCTCTATTACTTACTTACCCGGAAATATCCGTATGGTGAAATTGAGCCGTTCCAGAAACCACGTTTTGGAGAGCCTGTCCGCCCAACACGCTATCGGCCAGAAATACCAAGCTGGTTAGAAAATATTATTCTAAAAGCAATTGCAAGAGATGTAGAAAAGCGCTTCGAAACATCCGATGAAATGCTGCGCGCCTTAGAACATGGTGAATTTAAACCAATATCCATTCAACGCACGCCATTAATAGAGCGGGCAAGATTGCAGAAATGGCAATGGATAGCGTTATTTTCAATGATACTGAATTTTTTACTATTATATTTATTGGTTGTTTCATAAACAACATTTAACACTGGAGTTTTTATGAGTTGGACTGAAATTTGCCCTTTAAACGATATCCCTAAACTGGGTTCACGTGTCGTACGCACAAGCAAGTCTGAAATAGGCGTATTCCGCACTGATGATGACCGTGTGTTTGCCATCAATAATTTATGCCCTCACAAAAAAGGGCCGCTATCTCAAGGCATTGTCTTTGGTGATACGGTGCAATGCCCGCTACATAATTGGAAAATTAGTTTAGTAGACGGAAAAGCTGAAGAACCTGATGAAGGCGAAACCACTTGCTATCAAGTTAAAGTCGAAGATGGTATTGTGTTCTTAGAAGTATAGAAGCTAAAAGTATAATGAAAGAAACAAAATCAACCTGTTGTTACTGCGGTGTCGGCTGCGGGGTTATTATTGAGTCAGAAAATGACAAAATTATTCACGTAAAAGGCGACCCAGACCACCCTGCCAACTATGGCCGCCTATGTACTAAAGGTTCTACGCTACACCTCACGGCAAAGTTGGATGCTCGCGCTTTATACCCTGAATTACGCACAACCCGTGACGCACCAAGACAACGGGTAAGCTGGGACGAATCTCTTGATTTCGTGGTTGATAAATTTGCCGATACCATTGCTAAACATGGCCCAGATTCTGTTGCCTTTTATATTTCCGGTCAGTTATTAACAGAAGATTATTACGTCTTTAATAAGCTCGCAAAAGGTCTCATTGGCACCAATAATGTCGATACGAATTCGCGTCTATGTATGAGTTCTGCTGTTGCAGGGTACAAAACGACCCTAGGTGCAGATTCACCACCGACTTGTTATGAAGACATCGACCACACCAAATGTTTATTCATCGCTGGGAGCAACACAGCCTTTGCACACCCTATTATCTTCCGCCGCATAGAAGATGCTAAAGCGAAAAATCCAGACATGAAAGTTGTCGTTGTCGATCCGCGCCGTACAGATACTGCGCAGTTTGCTGACTTACATTTAGCCATTCTGCCTGGAACAGACGTCGCGTTATTTAATGGTCTAATGCACGTTATGTTATGGGAAGGTTTACTGGATATGGAATATATCCGTGACCATACTGAAGGATTTGACGCACTTAAAAATACTGTGCGTGAATACACACCTAAAATGGTGGCCGATATTTGTGGCATCAGCGAAAAAGATATTGTGCAAGCTGCCAAATGGTTCGGCGCTGGGCCAACACTTTCTATGTACTGTATGGGTTTGAATCAATCAATCCATGGCACAGAAAAAAATGCAGCGCTCATTAACCTTCATTTAGCCACAGGCCAAATTGGCAAACAAGGCGCAGGGCCTTTCTCACTCACTGGCCAGCCCAATGCAATGGGTGGCCGTGAAGTCGGCGGCATGTCTAACTTACTCTCCGCACACCGAGATTTAGGTAATGCAGAAGATCGTGCTGAAATTGCCAAGCTGTGGGGCGTAGATGACGTGCCTGCAACACCAGGAAAATCAGCCATTGAAATGTTTGATGCTGTTAAAAGTGGCGAGATTAAAGCCATCTGGATTGCCTGTACCAACCCAGCGCACTCAATGCCAGACCTAAATAATGTTTTAGAAGCGTTAAACAAGGCCGAGCTAGTCGTCCTACAAGATGCGTTTAATAATACCGATAGTAATGAATATGCAGATGTTATTTTCCCCGCCACAACATGGGGAGAAAAAGAAGGAACTGTCACCAACTCAGAACGTCGCATCACCCGCTTACAATCTGCCGTGCCTAAATCTGGCGAAGCACGCCACGATTGGGAAATTGCCGTAGATTTTGCACAACGCCTCGAGAAAAAACTGGCAGTCAATAAAACTTTATTTCCATACAGCACGACAGAAAGTATCTTTAACGAACACCGTGAAACCACGCGTGGCCGTGATTTAGACATTACCGGCTTAAGCTATCAGATATTAGAAACAAAAGGCCCTCAACAATGGCCATTTATAGAAGGTGATACTGAAGGCAAAGCACGTTTATATAGCGATGGCATCTTTCAAAAGCCAGGTGGGAAAGCGCAGTTTACCAATGCCGTATATAAACCGACTGAAGATAAAACCAGTGCGCGCTATCCTCTACATCTGTTGACTGGACGACTGCGTGATCAATGGCACGGCATGAGCCGCACCGGCACGATTGCACAACTKTATAACCATGTAGAAGAACCTTTGCTGTCAATGAATCAAGACGATATGCAAAGGCGTCAATTAAAAGATGGTGACATTGTTAAGCTTAGCAATAAGCGTGGCGAACTCAATATTCGCATCCAAGAATCTGATGAAGTAAAACCTGCCGAAACCTTTCTGCCTATGCATTGGGGTCGTCAGTTTATGAATGGTTTAGGTGCTAATGCGCTTATGCCACCCGCATTTGACCCAACGTCAAAACAGCCAGAGCTTAAACATACCACCATCAAAATTGAAAAGCTCGACTTACCTTGGCAAATGACAGTCATGCGTAATTGTGCTGACTTAAGTTTAATTAGTAAGATACGTAAGCTGCTCTCACATTTTGATTATGCAACGTGTGGCTTATACGGAAGAGAAAACAGCATGGTTGTCCTGCGCGCATCGCACACGGAATCACCCAGTGCAGAAGTGATTACGCAACTCGATAATCTTCTCGGCATGGTTGAAGGTGCGCCTATGCTCAACTATGATGATGCAAAGCGTAATGTGAGCAAACGTATTTTAGTTGAGGATGGGCAAGTCACTGGTGTAAGGTTAATTGGCGAAACGCTGGCAGCGGATTGGCTTAAGCAAGTCATGCAACAGGGCGAATTTACTGACGAGCTGCGCAAGTGGGCACTTGCCCCGCTTAGCTCGCCGCCTACAGGCCAAAAGAGCCGCGGGAAAATAGTCTGCAATTGTTTTGATGTTTCTGAAAATGAAATTATCGAAACTTGTGAAGATGGTGCAGACTTTCAAACATTACAGGCAAAACTTAAGTGCGGTACTGAATGCGGATCATGCGTCCCGGAACTCAAAAGAATGGTACAAAAGCACAGCAAACTTTCTTTACCTATCTAAGGTGTATTAACAGCCTGTATTTAAATTATAAATATAGGAAAATTAATTACACTGGTTCATTGCCATTTCAGCTTGCGAACACTCTTTTTCAGCACCTTGTTTGAGAC
>NVTX01000007.1 GCA_002401735.1 Methylophilaceae bacterium
CATTTTCGTAATGGGTACGGTTAAAAACAAAACGAGTAAGGTCGGAAATAATTTCATGGTTTATCGTATTTAAATGAGCAAGATGCTGTTGCAGGTGAATTCGCTGGCTGGTGTTTTAAACGCTAAGCAGTACACTACGCCAATCATCAAACCTTGTCACGAATAGCCCGTGCATTATAAACCATGACACAAAAACCAGACCCACAAGCCCTTATCGTTCTCACCACCTGGCCAGATCAACAACAAGCGGAACAAATGGCCGAAAAAATGATCACAGCTAAACTAGCGGCCTGTGTGAACATTGGTAGTGCTTGCCAATCGGTATACGAGTGGGAAAATAAAATAGAAATGCAAACAGAGGTTCCACTACACATTAAAACAAAGCAACACTGTTATGCAAAAATTGAAGCACTTATTTTAGAGATGCACCCGTACGAACTTCCTGACATCATCGTACTCAATGTACATGGTGGCTTGAATCGGTATTTACAATGGCTCAACAAACAACTTTCGCAATAGGATAACGATGTCAAAACGTTTTTCAACATTAGCATTTTGCTTTAGCACGCTTTTAGTACTCTTTGTGCAACTAGGTTTTGTAGGGGTTAGTGCCGCCGCAAACAGCAGTGGTGGCGGATTCAGTCTCTTTACTGAGGGTGTTGAAGAGGATGAATTTTTACATCCTGATGAAGCGTTTAAGCTCGATGTTATTTCAATAGGTAACAACGCTATAGAAGGTCGCTTTACCGTGACGCCAGGCTACTACCTATATAAAGAGCGCGTTAGTTTTGAGATTAAAGATGCGACGCTAGGGAGTATTACCGCTGTCACGCTACCCGTTGGTGATATGAAAGATGACCCCAATTTTGGCAGACAAGAAGTCTACCACCATGATTTTGTTGTTAATATTTCGACTAAAAACGCAGCGCAAGATATTGTCATCCATGCCAGATTCCAAGGCTGTAGTGAAAAAGGCTTGTGCTATGCACCGCAACTTAAAAAATTTAATGTAGCGATGCTTACCACAGCGAGCACCGCAAGCGAGACAAACATAACGACCAACCCCATTATCAACGGGGATGATAAAGCAACTAATTTATTAAAAAGCGGCAAATTATGGCTGATTGCTGCAGGTTTCTTTGGCTTTGGTTTATTGCTTTCTTTTACGCCCTGCGTCTTACCGATGATTCCTATCCTCTCTGGTATTATTGTTGGTGATAAAAAAACACACCATCACAAAACCAGCCGACTGCATAGTTTCAACCTCTCGCTAGCATATGTCCTTGGCATCGCGCTGAGCTACACCATTGCAGGGATTGCTGCTGGCTTATCTGGTCAACTACTTAGCAATGCGCTACAAAGTCCGTGGATGCTTGGAACCACTGCTTTAATTTTTGTCGTCTTATCCTTCTCTATGTTTGGCTTTTACGAACTTAAAATGCCGCATAGCATTGAAGACCGCATGGTCAATACAACAAACAAACTAAAAGGCGGTCAATTTTTTGGTGTTTTTGTAATGGGGGTTATTTCCGCACTGATTGTTAGCCCATGTGTTGCCGCACCGTTAGCTGGTGCGCTGATTTACATTAGCCAAACACGCGATGTTGTCCTTGGCGGCGTCGCATTATTTGCGTTATCAATAGGAATGGGTGTGCCGCTATTACTKATCGGCGCATCTGCTGGCCATGTGCTCCCCAAAGCGGGTGGATGGATGGATGCAGTGCGTAATTTCTTTGGCATCTTAATGTTAGCCGTTGCCATTTACATTATTTCGCCAATCATTCCTGTTAGCGCACAAATGATGTTGTGGGCAGCACTATTGATTATTCCTGCCATGTACTTACACGCTTTAGATAATTTACCGCTAGATAGCGCCACCGGAAGATCTCACCCATGGATGCGTTTTTGGAAAGGGATTGGCATTATCTTATTAATATTAGGCGTCACCATGTTAATCGGCGCCGTGTCTGGCGCTAAGTCCCCCTTGCAACCACTTTCCGGCTTAAGCATCACAAACAGTCAAGCCGAAGACCACTTACCTTTTGTCCGCGTTAAAAATACGGCGGAACTTGATGCTCAAATTAGTGCGGCTAGTGGCAAAGTGGTGATGTTAGATTTTTATGCTGATTGGTGTACCTCATGCAAAGAGATGGAATTATTCACCTTTAGTGACCCCGCTGTAAAACGCGCTTTAAAAGATGTCATTTTATTACAAGCAGACGTGACGCAAAACACGGCCGAAGATACGGCTTTGCTCAATCGCTTTAATTTATTTGGCCCGCCAGGTATTATCTTTTTCAATCGCACAGGGCAAGAAATTAAAACGATCAAAGTGATTGGTTATGAAAATTCCGAAAAATTCTTAGCCACTGTTACCCGCGTTAATGCATTAAAATCCGATGAATGTAATCCACTCATCACCTGTTAGTCCATCAAGAAGCCACACAAATATAAAGTCATGTTAAATAAATTAGTCTCCCCTATTGGTGCCATCCTTTTAATTCTATGTATTGGCATTGCCACGAGTTATATCATGGCGGAAAAAACCATAGAGCAAAAAGTCAATAATGCCCCTACTGCCGAACTATTTGCCACAACACTCCCTGATGAGAATGGAAAGCCGCAAGCACTGAGCCAATGGAAAGGTAAAATCATCGTCCTAAACTTTTGGGCAACCTGGTGCCCACCATGCCGTGAAGAAATGCCTGAGCTCTCTGCTTTAAATACAGCGTATCAAGATAAAAATGTGATCGTCATCGGTATTGCCCTTGATGAAATTGGCCTTATTAAAGAGTTTAATACAGAAAATAACATGAGCTATCCATTGCTAGCGGCAGAAGAAACTGGCGGACAGCTCGCCTTTGACCTTGGCAACGATAAAAGCGCCCTGCCTTACACCGTCATTATTAAACCAGACGGCACGATTGCTAACACCTATTTTGGCCGCATTTCTAAGGCGCTTTTAGAAGAAACGCTCATTAAATTGCTATAAAAAATTCACCATTTTATTCAACTGCTTAGTATCATACGCTTATATAACTTCGCTTAAATGTTGTAAATATGCTGGACAAAATAGCTTAACTTCGTCAAACTCGCACCTTATGATTATCTCTAAAATCATGGCGAAACGATAAAAAATGGCAGAAAAATCAATTTTAGTGCTACATGGCCCTAATCTAAACCTGCTWGGTRTACGCGAGCCTGAACACTACGGTCACGCCACACTTGATAGCATTAATGAAAGCTTAAGCGCGATAGCCAAAAATGCTAATATTTCACTAGAAACTTATCAAAGCAACGCTGAAGCAGAAATCGTAGCAAAAATTCAAACACTTGCTACCACCAAGGTTGATTTCATCATTATTAACCCTGCTGCCTTCACGCATACCTCTGTCGCTATTCGCGACGCCATTTCTGCTGTGAACACACCCTTTATCGAGGTGCATTTATCTAACGTTTATGCCCGTGAAAGTTTTAGACATCATTCTTATTTTAGCGATATTGCAGTAGGTGTCATTAGCGGCTTAGGCGCTGAAGGTTACGACGCTGCATTACGTTTTGCAATTAACCAACTTAATAACGAACAATAATAATAATTAGCTATTTGAGGAGTCACCATGGATTTACGTAAATTAAAAAAATTAATTGATCTGGTTGAAGAGTCAGGGATTACTGAGTTAGAACTCACAGAAGGCGAAGAAAAAGTACGTATTAGTCGTGCGACACAAGCACCTGCCCAGCCTCAAGCGATTCAATATGCTGCGGCACCTGCACAAGCAGCAGCGCCTACAGCACCAATTGCAGGTACGCCAGCAGAAGCAGCGCCAACTGAAGAAGCGCATGACGGTCACGTTGTAGAGTCCCCAATGGTTGGTTCCTTTTATCGTGCATCCTCACCTGAAGCCACGGCTTTTGTACAAGTGGGCGACACGGTCGAAGTCGGCGATACAATTTGCATTATTGAAGCGATGAAACTACTAAATGAGATTGAAAGCGATAAAGCTGGTGTCATTAAAAAAATACTGGTTGAAAATGGCCAACCCGTTGAATACGGCGAACCTTTATTTGTGATTGGTTAATAGCATGTTTGAAAAAATCTTAATTGCAAATAGAGGTGAGATTGCACTACGCGTGCAACGCGCCTGTCGTGAGTTAGGCATCAAAACAGTTGCTGTGCATTCTGTCGCTGATAAAGATGCAAAATATGTAAAGCTTGCAGATGAATCTGTCTGTATTGGTCCTGCAGCTTCTAATCTTAGCTACTTAAATATTCCAGCCGTCATTAGTGCAGCTGAAGTCACTGATGCACAAGCCATTCACCCAGGCTACGGATTCTTATCTGAAAATGCCGACTTTGCAGAACGTGTAGAGCAAAGTGGCTTTGTGTTTATCGGCCCTAAAGCAGAAACCATACGCCTAATGGGAGATAAAGTTTCTGCCAAAGACGCGATGAAAAAAGCGGGCATCCCATGTGTACCAGGTTCGGATGGCGAACTGCCAGAAGACCCAGCGAAAGTCATGAGTATTGCCAAAAAAGTTGGCTACCCCGTTATTATTAAAGCTGCTGCTGGCGGTGGTGGACGCGGCATGCGTGTCGTACACACTGAAGCTGCCCTCATCAATGCAATTAGCATGACAAAAGCAGAAGCACAAACGGCATTTGGTAGTTCCGTGGTGTACATGGAAAAGTTTCTAGAAAACCCACGCCACATTGAAATTCAAATACTGGCTGACCAATATGGGAATGCTGTCTTTTTAGGTGATCGCGATTGCTCTATGCAACGCCGCCACCAAAAAATTATTGAAGAAGCACCTTCACCATTATTAGCGCCAAAAATACGCGATAAAATTGGTGAACGCTGTGCGGAAGCTTGCCGTAAGATTAAGTATCGCGGTGCGGGTACTTTCGAGTTTCTTTACGAAAATGGCGAGTTCTTTTTTATTGAAATGAATACACGTTTACAAGTTGAGCATACGGTAACAGAAATGATTACTGGTCTTGATTTAGTACAACAACAAATTCACATTGCAGCAGGCGAGAAATTAAAATTCCGTCAAAAGGACATTCGTTTAACGGGCCATGCCATTGAGTGTCGTATTAATGCAGAAGATCCTTATACCTTTATTCCCTCACCCGGTAAAATTGATCGCTTTCATATGCCAGGTGGGCCAGGCGTACGGATTGATACACATGCTTATGGCGGATATGTTGTCCCGCCGCATTATGACTCTATGATTTGCAAGCTCATCACGCATGGCGCAACGCGTGATCAAGCCATTGCGAAGATGCGTATCGCCTTATCCGAAATGTCTGTCCAAGGGATTAAAACCAATATTCCCCTTCATGCAGATTTAATGGCGGATACCGCTTTTCATCTTGGTGGCACCAGCATTCATTATCTTGAAGAGAAATTAGGTATTTCGAGTAAGTAGTGGCTTGGCTATTACTTAAAATCCAAGCGACGGACCACAATGCGGACACCATTAGTGATGCGCTAATGGCGCTCGGTGCACTTTCTGCCAGTATAGAAGATGCACACGCTGAAACGGTTGCTGAACAAGCTATTTTCGGCGAGCCGGGCGATCCACCACCAGGCATTTGGCAACAAAATATTGTGACTGCCATGCTAGATGCATCTGCAGATGTGGCGCAACTGTTGCATGACCTTAAAGAAGCCACTCAGATTGCACAATTTAGCTATGTAACAGAAACGATTGAAGAGCAAGACTGGGTGCGTGCGACACAAGCGCAATTCGACCCCATTCACATCACAGATCAACTGTGGATTGTGCCGACTTGGCACACCAGCCCAGACCAAAATGCGATTAATATCATTTTAGATCCTGGGCTTGCTTTTGGCACGGGTAGCCACCCTACAACACATTTATGTTTAGAATGGCTAACGCAACAAACATCATTGGGAGACGTGCTAGATTATGGTTGTGGCTCTGGCATATTAGCCATTGCGGCAGAAAAACTGGGTGCGAAAAATATTGTCGGTGTTGATATTRATGACCAAGCCATCATTGCTAGCCGTTTTAATGCTGAACAAAATAAAACAAAGATTGCATTCTTTGATGCAAATGAATTTGGAAACCAAACCTTTGATATTGTCGTCGCCAATATTTTATCGAGTGCATTAATGGTATTAGCACCCGCGCTAGCAAAATATTGTAAATCTGGCGGACAAATAGCATTATCCGGCATATTAGAAGAACAAACAGACGCACTAGTTGCCCGTTATGCCGAATGGTTTACAATGGACGCCCCAATTCAAAAAGATGCATGGATACTGCTAACTGGCGTTAAAAAATGAACTATATTACCTCCTGCCCAAAGTGTGACACCCACTTCGTACTGAATGATGCGCTAATTAAAGCCCATCGCGGAAAAGTACAGTGCGGTAGTTGTGAGCATGTGTTTAACGCTAAAAACCGTCTAACGGAAGTCGCTGATGACATTACTAGCGCAGATGATTACCAAGCTAGCTTATCAGACGAAGAAGCTGCGCTTGACGAGCCAACAAATGCTGACACCGACACCTCAGATAGTGCGAATGAGGAAACAACATCAACTGCAGATATCGATATTGGTGCAATTAGTCCAAGCACAGTGGCGCCAACAGAACCAGAATACACCATAGATTTAGATGACCCTGCAACGCTTGATGATTTTACCAAAAGTCTTGAGCCACCTAAAAAAACGAGTAAACATCCCATATTATTAAGCCTTTTTGGCTTACTATTAGTGCTCACCGCTGTCGCACAAACAGTTTACACGGTGCGCACCCAAATTGCCGCTGAATATCCTCAATTCAAGCCATTGCTTGTTAAAGCTTGCGCACAACTTCACTGCACGATTAATTTGCCTAAAAATCTAGATTTAATTACGATTGGTGATTCAGATATGCAAGAAGATGATAACTATCAATCCGTTATTAACTTCTCTAGCTCTCTCACTAATAAAGCAAACTACCCGCAAGCCTATCCAAATATTGAGCTCACCTTAACGGATGCCGATGATAAAATCGTGATTCGAAAACTAATTACTCCTAAAGATTACTTAACAGCAGACAAAAAAATCCAAGATGGCCTTGCCGCGCATGAAGTAAGCCCTGTTAAATTAGCATTTTATGTGAATGAAACCAGTGTTGCAGGTTACCGAATTTTCCTAGTRTATTAATTATCGGCTAATGATAATCACTAGATATTTTTAATCAGATTACCCATGCTGCCAATCTAAGAACCCTATAATATAAACACATAGCGTTACTCAATTAATTACTAGGGGAAATATTATGTGGACAACTCCAGCTGCTACTGAAATGCGTTTCGGTTTTGAAGTTACAATGTACGTAATGAACAARTAATMTTTRTTCTTATGTATTTAAAAAGGCGCKTATAGCGCCTTTTTTGTTTTTCTGATTCCAATTAACTGATTCACTGCCTTTTCTCAAGCATTGTATTGTTAACTTGCGTAATCGCTTCCACTAACTTCTCAATCGCTTGCGTACGCACATAACTTTTACGCCAAGCAATCGCAATTCTCCTCGTCGGCACCGGCTTTGCAAATGGAATCACCTTTAACAGCGGATTCTCATACCTTGCCACCGTTGCCGTAGCTGGTAGTACCGTTATCCCTAAATTTGAAGCCACCATATTGCGTATGGTTTCTAATGAGTTGCCTTGTAACACCTCTCCTTTGCGAGACAACTCTGGGCAAGCTTGCGTGACTTGGTTGCTAAAGCAATGTCCACTATTCAACAATAAAACTTTTTCGTCTGAAAGTTCTTCTGCTTTAATCTGCTTTCTATTGGCCCAGTGGTGATTGGTTGGCACCACGACTGAAAAATCTTCATCATACAAACTCTGCACTTGTATCCCTGGCAAATCAAATGGTAGGGCAATAACTGCTGCGTCTATCACACCATTTTTAAGCTGCACTTCTAAATTTGCCGTTAAATTTTCCTCTACCTCTAACGGCATATTCGGCGCACTCACGCGTAAAATTGGAATAATTTCTGGTAATAAGTATGGCCCTACTGAATGAATCATTCCTAATTTAAACAACCCCTCTAGCGGGTTAGTCCCCAGTTTAGCCATCTCTTTAAGTCGGGTAGCTTGCTCTAATACAATGTTCGCTTGCTCAATAAGCTGCTCACCTATTTCTGTAGGCGTAACCTCGCTACGACTGCGTTCAAAAATAGTCACCCCTAGTTCCACTTCTAGCTTTTTAAGCCCTAGGCTTAAAGCAGGCTGCGTCACAAAACACTTTTCTGCCGCACGCCTAAAATTACGTTCCTGCGCTACGGCGACGACAAATTTAAGCTCAATTAAAGTCAYGGTCAYTTCCACTTATTAATAATGCTTATCATATATTGATAAATATTATTAATCAACAACATCAAAACATACAATTATACAAATCAAGCCAACCTTTCTAGAATGTCTCTCATGCACTCCACATTTCAAATTAACAAGTGCATATTTTAGGAGACGACAATGACCAACATTTTTAAACCAAGCAAACAACTGCTCATTGAGTTACTTGCAGTTTACGCACACAGCCACTAATTAATTGTTAGGAGAACAAACATGAGTAAAACAGTATTAACAACATCTACTGGTACACCAGTCGCCGATGACAACAACAGTATTACTGTCGGTGCCCGCGGCCCTTTAACGTTTGATAACCATTATGTATTTGAGAAACTTGCACACTTTAACCGTGAGCGAATTCCTGAACGCGTTGTACATGCACGTGGCACAGGCGCTTATGGTACGTTTACAGTGACAAGTAGTTTAAAAGATTACACCATCGCTAATTTTCTTCAGAAAGTTGGCCAACAAACCGAAGTGTTCTTACGCTTTTCAACTGTAGGTGGCGGGCAAGACTCTAGTGATTACGTACGTGATCCACGTGGTTTTGCCGTGAAATTTTACACTCAAGAAGGCAACTGGGATATGGTTGGAAACAACACGCCCGTATTCTTTTTGAATGATCCTATTAAGTTTCCAGACTTTGTACATAGTCAAAAGAAAGACCCACGTACTAATTTACCCAACCCTGCAAACCATTTTGAATTCTGGGCAAACAATCCACAGTCATTGCACCAAATGACAATATTAATGTCTGATCGTGGCATTCCCTACTCACACCGGCATGTACATGGGTTCAGCAGTCATACGTTAAGTTTATACAATGCAAAAGGTGAACGGTTTTGGGTGAAATGGCACTTTAAAACCAATCAAGGGATTAAAACATTGACCAATGATGAAGCCGCTAAAATGCCAGCCCATGGCGCGCAACAAGACTTAGTCAATGCAATTGACCGTGGTGACTTTCCCAGTTGGCAAGTACAAGTGCAAATCATGACAGAAGAAGAGGCTAAAACCTACCATATCAACCCATTTGATTTAACTAAGGTATGGCCTTATCAAGATTTTCCAGTCAACGATATTGGCATTTTAGAGCTAAATAAAAACGTCAATAACTACTTCGCTGAAACGGAGCAAGTTGCCTTTGCACCAAGTAATTTTGTCCCTGGTATTGCCTCATCGCCAGACAAAATGTTACAAGCACGCTTGTTGGCTTATCAAGATGCACACCGTCACAGAATTGGCGCCAATGTAAATCAGATTCCTATCAATGCTGCTAAATGCCCTGTGAACCATTATCAACGTGATGGTGCATATGCAGGAATGGGATGCCCTGTTGGCCACACTGGTAATAATGGTGATAGCACCAATGCACACGCCACCGTCAATGCGAATAACTTTTATCCTAACGATAGAACTGAGGACGGTGCACCAGCACCATTGCCACAAGTGGCAGTGCCTCCAATGCCGGTATTGGCAGATGCTTGGATTGGCATCCATGACCAAGGTGAAGAAGACTACTCTAGTCAAGCAGGGGATTTATTCCGCATCATGAATGATGACCAAAAACAGCAATTGTTTAGCAATATTGCTAGCGGGTTATCACAAGCAAGCGAGAGCATACAAAACCGCATGTTAGCTCAATTTTCAAAAGCGGATCAGGCTTACAGCGCAGGGGTTAAAGAAGCCATTATGCATTTAATATAAGTTGTCATTACAGTGTCATATTGAATGATTAAAGTATCTTTCATTCATGCAGTCCCCCTTAACCCGCGCAAGCGGGTTTTTTTTGTAATTTCTCAGCACTCAAACCGACYAAYTTATTATATTTGTCTTAAAATACATTATAAATATAATAAGGAGATGTTATGAAAACRTGGATATGCAACGTATGCGGTTTAATTTATGAAGAAGAAAAAGGCTGGCCACAAGATGGAATTGCACCTGGCACCAAATGGGAAGACGTACCTGCTAACTGGGCRTGCCCAGAATGTGGCGTAACCAAAGCTGAGTTTACTATGGTGGAATTCTGACCCACTTTAATCATCACCAGTTGGCATCATCAATATAATGCCGACCATAGCCCTATTTGGTGAAGTGCTCGCTGATGTATTCCCCGATCAAACAGTACTTGGTGGTGCGCCATACAATGTAGCCAGACACCTGCGTGCATTTCAACAACATCCTATGTTAATTTCTCGGGTAGGTGATGATGCGCTTAAACAGCAGCTGTTCGCTGAGCTATCGCTACGTGATATAGATACCGCAGGAATACAACTGGACCCGACACACCCAACAGGACAAGTCACCGTCCATATTGAGCATGACACCCATCGTTTTGAAATAAACCCGAATCAAGCTTATGACTATATTGATGCAAGCTTAGCAACACGCACCAGCTTAAGTACCCAACCTAACATTGCTTATTTTGGATCACTCATACAAAGAAATAGCATGTCCCGTGCTGCGCTAGAAACCTTTTTAAACAATACTGTATGCACAAAATTTCTAGATATAAACCTCAGACAACCATGGTACAACAAACCGATTATTGAATATTCTTTACAACATGCCAATATCGTCAAAGTCAGTGAAGAAGAGTTAGCAATGATTGCTCAAATGCTAGCATTAAACTCACAGTCGGATAAAGAGCATGCTGCAACGCTTATCCAGAAATTCAATTTAACAACACTCTATGTWACCTGCGGTGAGCATGGCGCATGGACAACCTTACCTTCARGCGAAAAGTCAGAAATAGAAGGTCAAAAGCTGGGATCAACCTTAATAGACACAGTTGGTGCTGGCGATGCTTTTTCTGCCATCTGTATTTTAGGTAGTTTATATAACTGGCCTACAGAACGCACCCTGCAAAGGGCAAACMGTTTTGCGACGGCTCTTTGCACAATCAGAGGTGCAGCACCAGAAACAACAGATTTCTATTTGCCATTTTTAAATTGGCTAAATAACTCGGCAGAATTGGATTGATTCGTGCCCGCAGCGATGCGCACACTATTTTAATGCAGATTGAAATTCAGGTTTACCCTGATGGCTGGGGTATTGTTGCGGCAGCAACAATACACATAAGATTAAAATAATACGCACCCAAATCATGTCCAGCCCTTATGATAATACGCTGTGATCTACAGCATCTCGCCAATCGTATGCACGCTCGTACCCATTTCACCTGTAAAAAACAGATAAAAAATAATCGCTACAACAATGATAAGTAAACACAACGCCAGCACTTGAGATTCGCCGCGTTGTCTCGGTATTGTTTTCATTTCCACTTCTTATTTTTTATAAAAAAAAATCATTATGATTTACGCCACAAATAAACGATATAACCTATTTATTCGGCGCAAAAACACCAACAAACGCGTGCAATATTCCCACGTTTGCGGTTTAATAGAACGAATAAAAAATTAATAACCCGATAGCTCTATACATGAGTATAGATTCGTTGCATATTTTATACACATATATATAAATATGCAATAGAAAATTTTATTTAAATGCAGGGCAAAGAATTATGAGTGAAAAACGATCAAGGAGTCGACAGGTAGAAGAAGAGCGGCTTCGCGAAATTACCTTAATCGCTGAGAGCATCATTGCCAAAAAAGGCATTGGTGGCCTTACGCTACAAGAAGCAATTGCAAAAAGCAGTATTTCCAGGGGGACTTTCTACAAATTAATTCCATCAAAAGAAACATTGATTACCTATTTAGGCATCAAAGGTGTGAATTACTGGCTAGAGTTAGTCAGAAAATCTATCAAGTACGATGCACTCTCTAGAGAGCGTCTATTAGTTTTATACGCAACACATGTGTTATTTAATAAACTAAAGCCGATTAATTACCAATGCTTATTTATTGCCAATTCGGAATCAAATAAGCTGCTAGTGAGTAATGAGCTAAATGATATTTTAGATGTCCGCATTAATGATTTAATTAGCTATATTGATAACTGTATTCGATTAGGGATTACTGAAGACAACTTAACCATTTCATCTGAGCTTGAAACATTAGACTTATCATTCTTTATTTGGGCAAATCGTTATGRCGCGACAGTAACCGCTAGCAACTATAAAATTAGTAATGCCGATTTAACCCATAAATACAAACTCTTCTCAGATTACAATTTAGATAATATGGGCTGGAAGCCATTATCAACTGAATTGAATTATGAACGTGTATTGATTGATATATTTAAAACGTTTTACGCAAAAGAAATCAAAATGGCGAAAAAACTTCACACCCCAACAAGTCCATTTTCAATTACAGAACAATCGTTCGGTTAGAAAAATGATGATTATAAAAAAGGTAGCTTAGGCTACCTTTTTTATTGGTTACGCCAGAAAATAGCTAAAACAATAAACCTTATARACTCCATTCGCTTTGGTTGATTTACATCAAAGCTGCTGCTCTTCTTAACTCGTATTATTCATTCATCAAATAAAGCAATTTATTATTTATGGAGAACACGATGCAAAAAAGAATAGTAGCGTTATCTATCGCAGCTGCACTAGCGACACCGATGCTTGCGCATGCTGAAGCGGGTGACTGGGTGGTACGTATCCGTACAGTAAATGTAATGCCTGATGAAAGTAGTGACTTAGGTAAAACCGTCAACAAAAATGTAGGTGCTGGTGCAACAGTAATGAGCCCRGGTGCAGAATTAACAGTAAGCGATAAGGTAATCCCCGAATTAGATATTTCTTATTACTTTACAAAGAACATTGCGGCAGAACTAATATTAGCCCTAGGTACGGAACATAATGTGAGCATTGATGGCGATGCGTTAGCAACGATTGGTGACCAAGGTTTAGGTAGTGTTAACTTACTACCACCAACGTTAACTGCTCAATGGCATTTTAATCCAGACCAATTGATTGATCCTTATATTGGCGCAGGGATTAACTACACTAGTTTTCTAGACCGTAACTTAAGAATAAACAGTGGCGCACTTGCAGGCACCAAAATTAAACTGGACTCTGATAGCTGGGGTTATGTGTTACAAGCGGGCGTAGACATTAACCTAGATGATGGTTGGTTAATCAATGCAGATGTAAAGTATATTGATATTCAAACGGATGTGAAACTCAATGTTAATGGCTGGACAAAGATTGATAGCCTAGACATTAACCCATGGGTAATTGGKWTTGGYATTGGTAAGAAATTTTAATAATAAGTAGTAGCNBRKWWHYYYSNNNNSSYKATNWSTGTCGCTTGCGGCAGAGATTTTTTTATCTAAAACTAATTACACCAAACTTTTACTTGATGCATTAAGTCCATCCAAATTGCCCATGTGGCAACACCRATTAAAAAAAGGCCTGCAAAACGCATACTGGTACCATCACTCAACCAACCAACACCGTGCTTTAATTTAAACCAAAGCCATGGACCAATGAGTAGTGATAGGCTCGTGCCAATAGTGAATGTGGCCATACTCAATGCGCCACTGATTGGATTTGCATTTAGCGATGCAACTAGTAAAGCAGAATAAAGTAACCCGCAGGGCATTAATGCCCACAGCATGCCCGTGACAACGCCACCACCCGATAAATGAGACATTTGGCGCACTTGCATCCAAACATGGCGACCAAATTGATCTGCCCATGCTGGTTGCCGTGCATAAGCAAGCAGCATCAGCCCCCAACACAGAACCAACACATGAAAGAAGGTCCATAGAGGGTGTAGCGCTTGTGTTTGATTAGAAAACCAAGCTAATGTTTTGACTGAGCCGGCTGCCACAGCACCTAAGCTGCTATAGCCAATGAGTCGACCCAAATGAAATTTCCAGCGCTTACTAACGCCATCATTTTGCAAGCTGCCACAGGCAGCACCACACATGGCAATGCAATGTGGCCCGCCAGCTAGGCCCATCAGTAATGTTGTGAGTGCTAGAGGTGTTTGCATATAAAGTGCTTAAATGATTTTTGAGAAGCGTGCGCGATTGCGATCCGCTTGCAGATATTTATCAAAAGTCATGGCGATGGCACGTACAAAAAACCAACCCATATTTGTGATTTGAATCCCGCTATTATCAAGCGTTAACATACCTGCTGTTTGCAACGATGCTAGCTTCTCTAACTCAGCTGAAAAGTAGTTTTTAAAATCGATCATGTGCGTTAGCTCTACTGCTTCATATTCCAGCTCTCCTTGACACATGATGGACATAATCACAGTGCGCCGAATCAAATCATCGCTGGTTAGCCCTAAGCCGCGAACAACTGGAATGTGCCCTTGATTGATAAGGTCGTAATACTCATCTAGCGTTTTCGCATTTTGACTATAGGTTGCACCCACACGACCAATTGATGAAACACCTAAGCTAATCAAATCACAGTCGGGTTGTGTACTATAGCCCTGGAAGTTTCGATGTAATCTACCCTGCCTTTTTGCTACGGCTAAGTCATCATTGGGTAATGCAAAATGATCCATGCCAATATACACATAACCTGCACCTAATAGTTTTGAGATTGCCGATGACAACATGTTGATTTTGTCAGTTGCGGTCGGTAATGCATAAGTGCTTATTTTCCGTTGGGGCTTAAATTTTTCTGGCAGATGTGCATAAGCATAAAGCGCTATTCTGTCTGGCCTCAGCACGATGACTTTATCTAATGTTTGCGTAAATGAATAAGCAGTTTGCTTGGGTAAGCCATAGATTAAATCAACATTGATAGAATCGAATTTTAAATCTCTAGCAACTTCGACTAGTTTAAACACCTGCTTAGCAGGCTGAATACGATGCACTGCTTTTTGCACCTCAAGATCAAAATCTTGCACCCCAAAACTTAAACGATTAAACCCCAATGTGTGTATGTGCTTAAGACGACCTTCATCAACGGTGCGCGGATCTATTTCAATGGAATATTCCCCATTAGGCGACATAACAAAACTTTGTTTTAACTTAGCCATTAAGGCCGCTAACTCTTCATCGTTGAAAAACGTTGGCGAACCACCACCCAAATGTAATTGAGAAATGTGAGGCTTACTGCCTAAGTGTTCTATYTGTAAATCAATTTCACGACTAAGGTAATCCAAATACTCTGCACTACGTTCGTGGTGCTTAGTGACAATTTTATTGCATGCACAGAAAAAACAGAGTGATTCACAAAATGGAATATGCACATAAAGAGATAATGGGAGCAACATCCTACCAATTTGTCGTTGCGCTAAAGCTTGCTTATATTCACGCTCGGTAAATGCTTCTACAAAACGATCGGCTGTTGGGTAAGAAGTATAGCGTGGGCCTGCAATATCATATTGTTGCAATAACGCCGGCGATACCAATGATTTTTGCAGTGTATTTGTGACCATCATTACGTACCCTTAATATATTAAGTGTTATTTTGACGCTAATTATTAGCGGTAACTTTGATACAAATCAAACCTTCCCATAACATTTAGTAATTTCACATATGTGGCTTATTGACTAAGCAATTAAAGAGCGCATACTAAAATGATGAATTATATTGGTACATTATGAACGCACCCTCCCCTGCTCAAGATCTAAAAATCGCTTGCTCAAACTGCAATTTAAGAGAGTTATGCATGCCTATTGGTTTCGCCCCAGAAGACATGATGAAACTAGATGGTATTGTTAAAAATCGCCGCCGGATTAAACAGGGTGATTTATTATTTAGTGAAGGCGATCCATTTACATCCCTTTATGCCATTCGTACTGGTTTTTTTAAAACAAGTGTTTCTTCTGAAGATGGGCGAGAACAAGTCACAGGCTTTCAAATGGCGGGAGAAATTGTTGGGCTTGATGGCATTGTAAACGATCGCCATAACTGTAATGCAGTCGCACTTGAAGATGCTGATGTTTGCATCATGCCTTTTTCTAATGTAGAAGAACTCTCTCGTGAATTTCCAGCATTACAGCGGCATGTACATAAAATTATGAGCCGCGAAATTGTGCGTGAGAATACGGTGATGATGTTGCTTGGTAATATGCGCGCTGAAGAACGATTGGCCGCTTTCCTCTTAAATTTAGTGCAAAGATTACATGCCCGTGGCTTTTCGAAGTCTGAAGTAATGCTGAGAATGACCCGTGAAGAAATTGGCAGTTACCTTGGAATGAAGCTAGAAACAGTGAGCCGCACTTTTTCAAAGTTTGGGGATGAAGGGATTATTGAAGTCAAACAACGTTATGTGCGCATTATTCAACCGGATGCACTGAAGAAAATATTTAATCCTCAAGTTTGTTAGCGATTACTTTATGCGTTTTTCTTTAAGTACCAAGCCTTACTTGCCTGTGTATTAACAAAGCAGTATGCCGCAATAAACAAAATTAATTCCAGCGCATAAAATTGCTGTGCCATCCCGAAACCAAATGCCGAGATATCCCAAGCAGTCGAAATCAGCATCACGATGCTGACCAAAATCAATGTTAGTTTAATTTCTTTCCCTTTAAACAAGTCCCAAATAATCCAAGCAATCACTAGCGTCCAAACAAAGTTAAACCCTAGAGTAATCGGATTACTAAAACCAATCTCTGCAAATTCAACCCCATCAAAATAGACGGCAAGCAATGTTGAAATACATGAAAGTGCTAAAGCAATGGCTGCTTTTTTAATATCAGATGGCAAAACGATTCCCAAAAAACAATAACATTTAACGATATGTTACCACTCGCTTACTGTGCGCAATATTTAACAACGCTTTTGTAAACAGAGAGAAGGCTTAATTAGCAGGTCGTTGCACCCCGGTGGCCGCGTGGTTACGTGCTTTATTGGCCGGTGCTAATGCATCGCCTTGTGATGCTATGTTTTTATTAATCCCTTTTGCATAGTATTCTTCTACTACGGGATCCGGATAACTCATTGCAAAATAAAGCGTCACAAAAGAAGCAATCACAACTGCCAGAGGCCCACTGACGACCATCCATGCATAGCCAAATTTCCACCATGGTTTTATCTCTTCATTTTCCATTTGCATACCCCTTAGTTAATTTAAAGAGATGTCTTATCTTGGTATTAAAAATACCGACTTTTCTCTCACGGTTTCTTTATTGTCAATCGATTGAATGACAAATTCAATTTTGTGTTTTCCTGTTGCGATAGAACCATCAGGTATTTCTACATCAACAACTACCCAGCGTGATTCAGCCGATTTAACAGCGATAAAAGGATTCTTTTCACTATTTTCAAATCCAACTTTTGCACCTTTTAAACCGCTAACACTAAGACGGTATCGCTGCATGGATTCTGTCGCATTCATGATTTGCAATTGATATATATTTTCCAACATGCCGTTTTCTACCAATCTTGCCATCACCGTACGATCCCGCACAATATCCACTTTAAAGGATGTTCTTACCCATAAGCTGGTAAACAAACCAACCACTAGCAAGCCAAGCACTGCTGCATAAACTAATACACGCGGCCTCAGCACACGTTTAAACATTTGTTTTTGCGTCCAATGGTTATCTATCGCGCTCTGTGTTGCATATTTTATTAAGCCACGTGCTTGCCCCACTTTATCCATCACTGTGTCACAAACATCTACACAGACCCCACAGCCTATACATTCATACTGTAAGCCATCACGAATATCAATCCCTGTTGGGCACACCTGCACACACAAGCTACAATCAACACAAGATCCCAGCTCTTTTGTTTCTGTATTTTTTTTACGTGAGCCATGACCTCTGGGTTCTCCACGGTCTGCATCGTATGTCACTACCAGCGTATCATCGTCAAACATTGCACTTTGAAAACGTGCGTATGGGCACATATATTTGCACACCTGCTCGCGCATGAAACCCGCATTACCATAGGTAGCAAACCCATAAAAAACAACCCAAAAGGTATCCCATGGCCCAACATCAAGCCGTATAAAATCTGCCATCAACTCACGTATTGGGGTGAAATAACCCACAAAGGTAAATCCTGTCCACAAAGAAAAAATGATCCAGAGAAAATGTTTGTTTGATTTTTTAAACAGCTTCTTTACAGACATTGAAGCAGCATCGAGTTTTATTCTTTTTGCACGACTACCTTCCACTAATTTTTCTATCCATAGAAAAATTTCTGTATAAACCGTTTGTGGGCAGGTGTAACCACACCATAAACGCCCAGCAACAGCTGTAAACAAAAACAAYGAAAGTGCAGCAATAATTAAAATGATGGTTAAATAAATTAAATCTTGTGGGTACAACACCAGTTTAAAGATATAAAATCGCTTCGTATCTAAATCAAATAATAAGGCCTGTCTTYGACCCCACTCTAGCCACGGCACACCATAAAAAAACAACTGCGTTAACCAAATCATCACCCAACGCCATTTAGTAAAATATCCAAAAGTACTGCGTGGATAAATTTTATCTTCTGCTTTRTACAGTGAAATAACAACCTCTTGTGTGGTGGTTATTTCACTTTCTACAATTGTAGGTTTCTGGCTCATTAGTGCTTTTCCCTAAGCCTATTGATTGCTTGGTTTATTAGATAACCCCCAAACATAAGCTGCTAACACTTTTATTTGCTCTGGGGTGAGCCTGCCTTCTTGTGCCGGCATTTGATTCACTTTTCCTTCTTTAATGCGCGTCATAATTGCGGCTTCACCTGCTCCATGTAGCCATATATTGTCACTTAAATTTGGTGCRCCCARCGCTGGGTTACCTTTCCCTTCAGGACCATGACAAGCTGCGCAGGTCACAWATTTCTCTTTCCCTAAATCAGCCCTCTCKGCATCGTGTGTACTACCAGAAAGACTCAACACGTARTKAGCCAARTTTTTTACTTCTTCATCACTACCAACCACTGCAGCCATTGGCGGCATCATTCCTGTACGACCATGGGTAATCGTCTCTTCAATCTTTTCTGGGCTGCCACCATAAAGCCAATCATCATCTGTTAAGTTGGGAAAGCCTCTACTACCTTTGGCATCAGATGCATGGCATTGCGAGCAGTTATTCATATATAAACGCTCACCAATAGACTTGGCTGCAGGAAGCGTCGCTAAGGTTTCAGSTGGCACCCCTATAAATTTTGCATAAATAGGCGTTAACGCTTCATTGGCCGCCGCAACTTCTTTTTCATATTGATTGATTTGAGTCCAACCAAATGTSCCGTCATAACTAGCTAAACCTGGATAAACAACCAGATAACCCAATGAATAAACAATCGTTAACACAAAYAGCCATACCCACCAACGAGGCAAYGGRTTATTCATTTCTGTTAARTCTTCATCCCACACATGGCCACTCGTATTGCCACCATCTTTGCTGACAATCTTTATTTTGCTTGTTAYCCATAACAATAAAGCGCAAGCAAGAATGCCAACAATRGAGACGAAAGCGATAAAGTACGGCCAAAAATTACCTGTAAAATCAGTCATGTTAAATTCCTTTATTTCTCATCAAAAGGCAGATTWGCGGCCTCTTTAAAGTCAGCTGTATGACGGCTACGCCACACCCAAACCAAAATACCAATGAACAAAACAAAACTAATTAACGTTACCAATATGCGTAGTGTATTTATATCCATCATGTTCTCCCTTGTTTATTTCAAGTGGATACCAAGCACTTGCATATAAGCAATGATTGCATCCATTTCCGTTTTATCTTTAACTGCTGCTGCTGCGCCCGCAATTTCCTCATCGGTATAAGGCACACCAACCAACCGTAACGCCGCCATGTTTTTRCCAATKTCCTCATTAACAGGTGCATCTTCCAACCAAGGATAAGCMGGCATAATGGATTCAGGCACCAAATCTCTCGGGTTAATGAGGTGAAGGCGCTGCCAATCATCACTATATTTACCGCCAACTCGATGCAAATCTGGCCCGGTACGYTTACTACCCCATTGGAATGGGTGGTCATACACAAACTCGCCAGCYACAGAATAGTGGCCGYAACGTAACGTTTCAGCTCTTAACGGRCGTATCATTTGYGAGTGACAGTTGTAGCACCCTTCACGTAGATAGAYATCTCGCCCTGCTAGYTGYAAYGGRTCGTATGGCWGCAAACCTTCAATTGGCTCTGTCGTAGATTTTTGGAAAAACAAAGGCACAATTTCGATAATCCCGCCGATAGAAATCACCAACAAAATCAATACAATCATTAAAAAGTTATTGGTCTCAATTTTCTCGTGACTAAACCCCTTTTTAGGTTCATGCGTATTTTTATCTAAATCTGACATAACATTTTCCTTATACGTGAGAGGCAACAGGTGGGATAGTCGCAATCGCCGGTTTGCCACTTGTTGCTGTTTTAAGCACATTCCAAAGCATAATCACCATGCCACTAAGATAAAGTACGCCGCCTAATAAACGGATGAGATAGTATGGATATTTCGCTTTCACGCTTTCTACAAATGTATAGSTCAGCGTGCCATCTGTATTCACAGCCCGCCWCATTAAACCTTCCATCACACCGGCAATCCAAAGGGCCGCGATGTATAGTACRATTCCTGTAGTTGCTAACCAGAAATGCAGTTCTATGGCCTTGATGCTGTGCATTTTCTTTTGTCCAAAGAGACGAGGGACCAGATGATAAAGCGCACCCATAGAAACCAAGCCAACCCAACCTAAAGCCCCTGAATGCACGTGGCCAATGGTCCAGTCCGTGTAATGTGAAAGTGCATTTACTGTTTTAATGGCCATCATTGGGCCTTCAAATGTACTCATGCCATAGAATGACAAGGAAACAATCATGAAACGTAAAATTGGATCGGTACGTAATTTATGCCATGCGCCAGACATCGTCATCATGCCGTTGATCATGCCGCCCCAGCTTGGCGCTAATAAAATGAGTGAAAAYACCATRCCTAATGATTGCACCCAATCTGGYARYGCRGTGTAATGCAAGTGATGTGGRCCAGCCCACATATAAGTGAAAATCAATGCCCAGAAATGCACAATGGATAAGCTATAAGAATACACAGGGCGCTCAGCTTGCTTAGGCACAAAATAATACATAATGCCCAAGAACCCTGCCGTTAAAAAGAATCCAACAGCATTATGCCCATACCACCATTGCACCATTGCATCTTGCACGCCAGCATAAGCAGAATAAGACTTCATAAAGCTCACTGGAACCACAATCCCATTAACGATATGTAACAGYGCCACCGCAATAATAAAAGCACCAAAAAACCAATTGGCGACATATATATGCTTCACTTTACGCTTTGAAATTGTGCCAAAAAACACRATAGCAAAAGACACCCAAACCACGGCAATTAATATATCAATCGGCCATTCTAATTCTGCGTATTCTTTGCCCTGTGTATACCCTAAAGGCAGTGAAATAACTGCGCTAATAATGACTAGCTGCCAGCCCCAAAAGGTAAAGGCAGCGAGCTTAGGCATAAACAACTTGGTTTGACAGGTACGTTGCACCACAAAATAAGCGGTTGCAAAAAGTGTGCATCCACCAAATGCAAAAATAACGGCATTGGTATGTAGTGGCCGTAAGCGCCCAAAACTGGTCCAAGGCAGCCCTAAGTTAAGCTCTGGCCAAACGAGTTGAGCGGCAATAATGACACCAACCAACATGCCCACCACACCCCAAACAACAGCCATAATTGAAAATTGCCTAACAGCCGTATCGTGATAGGTCAGCGCCTGTGTATCCAAAGTTTGCATTTTTTAATCCCCTTTTATCATTACCTCACGGGATTATGCATAAACTTTTTATGCGCCGACTTGATGCATATCAATCTTCGTGCAAAATGCGCTCACCTTCTTCATCGATATCTTCAAATTGTCCTGAATAGATAGCCCACCAAAGGCCTCCTAAAATAGCTAATACCAACATGACAGATAAGGGAATCAATAGAAAAAGAATATCCATTAGTTGGTTTCTTGCATGATTGGTTGTATTTTAGAAAGTCGCCTAGCATTCAGAATAACGAATAGTGAGCTAAGTGCCATGCCCAACCCTGCCAACCAAGCTGGCAACATCCCAACGACAGCAAGTGGCACACAAGTYGCRTTATAAATKGCTGCCCAWRTTAARTYTTGYTTCACAATCACCATCGTGCGTTTYGCTTGCTTAATTAATTGTGGCACCATGGCAAGCTGACCACTCATCACAACAAAATCTGACTGTGCTTGTGCCAACGGTACTGCCTGCCCCATTGCAATGGATACGTTGGCACTAGCTAATACAGGGCCATCATTCAAACCATCACCCACCATCAAGACCTTCCGCCCTTGATTCTGTAATGCACGAATATGGTTTAACTTTTCTTGTGGACTACAACCCCCAAACACATGGTCAATGCCCACTGCATTCGCAACACGTTGTACCGATTGCAAGCGATCACCWGAYARYACYTCCARYTGCATWTCATTTTTRTTCARTGCTTGKATKGTTGATTCGGCATCWGGTTTGATTARYTCGACAATGTCAAAGCTTGCTAWCCAAGCRGTATCAGAGACTAAATGTACTATTGAGCCATCATTCGTTTTGGTATTYGCATCAGGCAAYTCACAAAATTTTGCGTTGCCAARYTTCAGYTTACCCAATGATGAATCGGCAGTKAGYCCAGCACCTGATACTTCTTGTACATTGYTRACRTTRYTTYCTTTCAATAYCTTTGATGYTTTATATAAAGCACGAGAGATWGGATGCAAAGAAAAYTGTGCCATTKCACTCGCAAGTTGTAATGCTTTTTCTTTRYTTATTTCCTTAGATATCGYGATATGACCGACCTGCATTTGGTCAACGGTTAAYGTRCCTGTTTTATCAAATACGATWGTRTCKATAYTRGCTAAYGCTTCTAATGCYTGCATCTTSCGYACCAAWATTCCGGAACGCGCCAACGCSCCAGAARCSGTTAGCATTGCAGCAGGCGTAGCCAGTGATAATGCACATGGACACGTCACAATCAACACAGCCACTGCTGCCATCAATGCGCGACTGGGATCTACTTGCCACAAATATAAGGCTGAACCAAGTGCCGCTAACAGGACCATTCCCAAAAATGGCCGTGCAATACGGTCTGCTAATAATGCCAACCTTGGTTTGTCTACTGCCGCACGTTCCATCAATGCCACGATTTGTGCATAACGTGTGGATTGACCTATCGTTTCTATCCGCATTTGCACGTTAGCACTAAGGTTGTGGCTCCCTGCAATCACTTGTGCACCCATCATTTTTTGTACCGGTTTGGATTCACCTGTCAGCAAAGACTCATCCGCATTTGTACTTCCCGCCGTAATGACCCCGTCGGCAGGAAATGCTTCCCCAGGTAAAACCCGCACCTCATCACCAACATTCAAACGGCGAACAGCAAYACGTTCAAACTCACCATCCGGTTTAAGCCGCTCGACACTACTCGGCAAACGACGCATTAATACATCTAATGATCCAGCCGTTTTATCGCGCATACGCAACTCAATCCAGCGCCCTATCAATAGAAAAAATACCAACATTGTTAGTGAATCGAAATACACTTCTGAACCCCACCACCCAGTAGGTTCAAACGTAGCTGCGGTACTCACCAAAAATGCAATCGTTATCCCTAGTGCTACGGGTAAATCCATACTAATTTGRCGCTGYTTAAGGTCTTTTAACGCATTTTTATAAAATGGCCCACAAGAAAATAACAACACCGGTAATGTCAGCACCCAAGAAGCCCAGCGCAATAAATTTAATGTATCAGCCGTCATTTCACCTGGCGCAGCGTAATAGGTAGGCATCGTATACATCATGACTTGCAACATGCAAAACCCTGCGACCAATACACGCCAAAGCATTAGTCGTTGATTTTTTCGGCGATCATCTAAAAGTAGTGCATCCGCCGCCGGTAACACACTGTAGCCTGCTAAATTAATGGCATGCATCCACAAAGAAGGCTTAACCGCATCTGCAGACCAAACAATGCGTGCACGTCCACTCGTTGCATTCACATCAACTGCCAATACACCTGGTATCGCTTTTACGCTTTTTTCAATATTGATCGCGCAGGATGCACAATGCATCCCTTCAATCGCCACATGCGATTCCCACTGATTTTTTTTATCGCCATGAGCTGTACTGAAACTAGACCACTCATCTGGTTCATCTAGCACATCCCAAATGTTAGTGGTTTCTTTGGTGGTGGCATTTTTAAGGGGTAATTGATTGGTGCTGATGGTCTTCATTATTTCATCTCACGATCTAAACATTTAATAAAGTGATTACATCCTTTATTAGGTTTGTTTTAGCCAATCCTAAATGAAACATAGTGAATAGATATTGATGTATATCAACTTAACAACTGTGATTTAGTTTTAAGTTAATAGACAATGAGAAGTGAGTCTCTACATTAGGCCTTCTTAGAAATGATTTCTTACACCAAAATATTTATTCCCATTAGGAGAAAAGTCATGAAAAGAAAATCATCCATATTTAACATCGTAATGATAGTTAGTTTATTGATTCCAACAGTTGCAATCGCGGCAGAGATTGAATATTCTCACCCTAACGATAGCTTTACGCCTTGCGGCATAGAAAAATCTAAAAAAGATATTAGAACTGTACTTGAGGTGGGATGTGGAACAGGCGTATATCCAATTAAACATAAAGAACTTTTTCAAGATAAAAGTTATACAGGAATTGACATATCAAAAGAGAATATAGAATATTGTAAAAAAAAATCAAAGTTTGATTTTGAATGTGGGGATTTTATTAAAATGAATTT
>NVTX01000008.1 GCA_002401735.1 Methylophilaceae bacterium
AGGGCCATTTATCGATCTTCATCTTCTCAAGAAGGTTGAAGACGCTGTGGCCTCAAATAGCCGAAAGCCGATTAAGACCTGGTCGCGCCGTTCAATGATATCTCCGGATATGGTTGGATTAACGATTGCCATTCACAATGGCCGTCAACACGTACCAGTATCTGTCAGTGAAGACATGGTAGGACACAAGTTGGGTGAATTTGCACCAACTCGTACTTACCGTGGACACATTGCCGACAGAAAAGCGAAGAAATAGGAGCTTATGATGGAAGTAACAGCAGTCTTAAAAGGTGTGCGTCTTTCCCCGCAAAAAGCGAGGCTTGTTGCTGACCTTGTACGTGGTAAGAGGGTTGACCAAGCACTGGATATATTAGCTTTTACACCTAAAAAAGGTGCGGTGCTGATTAAGAAAGTGGTGGAGTCGGCGATTGCCAATGCAGAACATAATAACGGTGCTGACATTGATGAGTTGAAGGTGACTTCAATATTTGTTGATAAAGGTATTGTTTTAAAAAGAATTCGCGCTCGTGCTAAAGGTCGTGCTGGGCGTATCCTTAAACCAACCTGCCACATTCATGTGACAGTCGGCGATACAAAGGCGTAATATGGGACAGAAAATAAATCCAATTGGCTTCCGTTTAGCTGTTCGGAAAGACTGGCAATCACGCTGGTATGCGAACTCTAAGAATTTTCCTGAAATGTTGCAAAATGACATTAAAGTGCGCGACTTTTTGACTAAGAAGTTAGTCAATGCTGCAGTCAGTCGCATCATCATTGAGCGACCAGCAAAAAATGCAAAAATTACGATTCACAGTGCCCGTCCAGGTGTGGTGATTGGTAAAAAAGGTGAAGACATAGAAGCTTTGCGCACAACGTTGCAAGGCATGATGAATGTGCCTGTGCATTTGAATATTGAAGAGATACGTAAGCCAGAGCTTGATGCAACCTTGATTGCACAAAGTATTGCGCAGCAGTTAGAGAAGCGAGTGATGTTTCGTCGTGCGATGAAACGTGCGATGCAAAATGCAATGCGTCTAGGTGCTAAGGGCATTAAAATCATGAGTGCCGGTCGTTTGAATGGGATCGAGATTGCGCGTACCGAATGGTATCGCGAAGGTCGAGTACCACTACATACTTTGCGTGCAGATATTGACTATGGTGTGGCAGAAGCTTTAACCACATACGGTATTATCGGGATTAAAGTTTGGGTATTCAAAGGCGAAATTTTCACTGATAAAGAAAAAGCAGCAAAAGGCGCTATTGCGGCACCTGAAGTTGAGCCAGAAAAAAGAGTAAGAAAGCCGAGGATTAAAGATGCTACAGCCAGCTAGACAAAAATACCGTAAGATGCAGAAAGGCCGAAATAAAGGCATTGCAACTACGGGAAATAAAGTAAGTTTTGGTGATTTTGGATTAAAAGCAATTGGCCGTGGTCGTATAACTGCTCGCCAAATTGAAGCGGCACGTCGTGTCATGACGCGACATATCAAGCGTGGTGGCCGTGTGTGGATTCGAATTTTCCCAGATCAGCCAATCTCTAAAAAGCCTGCTGAAGTGCGTATGGGTAAAGGTAAAGGTAGTGTTGAGTTCTACATTGCGCAAATTCGCCCTGGTAAAATGTTATATGAAATGGACGGCGTGAGCGAAGAGCTTGCGCGTGAAGCGTTTAAATTGGCTGCAGCTAAACTGCCGATTCAAACTGTATTCATGACACGTCAACTTGGTGGTTAAGGAAGATATGATGAACGCTACTGATTTAAGAAGTAAAAATACTGACGAGTTAAATAACGAGTTGATAGAGTTGCGACGTGCACAATTTTCATTGCGCATGCAGTCAGCAACGCAGCAGCTTAATAAACCCGATCAAATTTTAAAAACACGCCGCAATATTGCGCGCGTCAAGACCGTGTTAGCTGAAAAAGCTAAGGCCTAAGAGGAAAGAATATGACAGAAACACAAGTGAAAGTCGTTCGCTCTTTAAGCGGTCGTGTAGTGAGTGACAAGATGGACAAAACCGTTAGTGTATTAGTGGAGCGTAAAGTGAAGCATCCATTAATTGGTAAGGTGATGTCTAAGTCAAGAAAACTTCACGCGCATGATGAAGCGAATGAATGTAAAGAAGGCGATATCGTTACTATTACTGAAACTCGTCCAATATCTAAGCGTAAGGCTTGGGTGGTGAGTAAGGTTACTAGAAAAGCGAAGTAAGCTTTTCAATCGTTGTTGTAATAATTTACATTTTCTCCTTGCTAGGAGGTGTAAATGAAGTATATAATGTTGGACTTTTCGGCGCTCGTGCATTACCAGTAGTCTGGTGATGGACTA
This sequence comes from Methylophilaceae bacterium, assembly GCA_002401735.1. GTDB lineage: Bacteria > Pseudomonadota > Gammaproteobacteria > Burkholderiales > Methylophilaceae. The sequence goes on from NVTX01000008.1 coordinate 2,326, forward strand.
AAGCAAGCGCCCCAATACTGACCGTGGTCAATAGGCCGAACCATTTAATGTGGCGGCTGTTTTGGTAAATGCGGATTAAGTTGGAGATTACTCATGATTCAAATGCAGTCTAGGCTAGAAGTAGCCGATAACACTGGTGCTCGCTCTGTGCAGTGCATCAAAGTGTTGGGTGGCTCTAAGCGTCGCTACGCGAGTGTAGGCGATGTAATTAAAGTTACTATCAAAGATGCGGCCCCTCGTGGACGTGTTAAAAAAGGTGAGGTTTATAACGCTGTCGTCGTACGCACTGCTAAAGGTGTGCGTCGTGCGGATGGGTCTCTCATTAAGTTTGATAGCAACGCAGCTGTTTTGCTGACACCTAAGCTTGAGCCAATTGGCACACGTATTTTTGGGCCTGTGACGCGTGAGTTGCGTAGTGAGCGTTTCATGAAGATCGTTTCTTTAGCTCCTGAAGTGCTGTAAGAGCGAATAAGAGGATATAGAGATGAGTAAAATTCTTAAAGGTGACCAAGTCATCGTCAATACAGGTAAAGATAAAGGTAAGCGTGGTGTTGTATCCCGCGTGCTGGAAAACAACCTGGTTCTGGTTGAAGGTATCAACTTAGCTAAGAAGCACGAGAAGCCAAACCCTATGAAGGGTATTGCTGGTGGTATCGTCACAAAAGAGATGCCAATTCAGATTTCTAACATAGCCTTGTTTAATGCGGCAACTCAAAAAGCTGACCGAGTGGGTTACAAAGCTTTGAAAGATGGCCGCAAGATTCGCGTATATAAATCTAACGGCGAAGCTGTTGAAGCTTAAGTGAGTAAATAGGATAAATTATGGCACGCTTAAAACAATTTTATAAAGAYACAGTCGTTAAAGAAATGACTAAAAAATTCGGTTACACTTCCGTTATGCAAGTGCCGAAAATCGAGAAAATCACACTCAATATGGGGGTTGGTGAGGCGGTTGCGGACAAGAAGGTAATGGAACGTGCAGTAGGTGATATGGAAAAGATTGCTGGCCAAAAGGTCATCGTCACCAGAGCTAAAAAATCTGTTGCAGCATTTAAAATCCGCGACGATTACCCTGTTGGGTGTAAGGTTACATTGCGCCGTGAGCGCATGTATGAGTTTTTTGATCGCTTGGTTACTGTTGCGATTCCACGAACACGAGATTTCCGAGGTCTTTCTGCTAAATCTTTTGATGGTCGTGGTAACTACAACATGGGTGTTAAAGAGCAAATTATATTCCCTGAAATTGAGTATGACAAAATTGATGTTATTCGTGGTATGAATATTACGATTACGACGACAGCAAAAACTGACGAAGAAGGTAAAGCATTGCTTTCTGCGTTTAACTTTCCTTTTAGAGGCTAAGACATGGCAAAAACATGTATGACAGAGCGCGACAAGAAACGGCGCGCAACAGTAAAAAAATTCGCTGCTAAACGCGCTGCGTTAACAGCTATTATTAACGATCAAAGCATTAGCCTTGAAGAGCAGCGGGAGGCGCGCTTGAAGTTGCAAGCGCTACCACGTAATTCAAGCCCTGTACGTTTGCGTAATCGTTGTGCGCTTACTGGCCGTCCTCGTGGCGTGTTTAGTAAATTTGGAATTGGACGTAGTAAATTGCGTGACTTGATGATGAGTGGCAAAGTGCCAGGCGTCACCAAGGCAAGCTGGTAAAAAAGGAATAGATCTATGAGTATGAGTGATCCAATTGCCGACATGTTAACGCGYATTCGTAATGCGCAAAGTGTTAACAAGRTATCGGTTTCTATGCCAGCATCTAARATAAAAGGTGCTATTGCAAATGTGCTTAAGGACGAAGGGTATATCGAAGACTATTCAGTGGATGCCAATAATGGCAAGCCGTTGTTAAATATTGGTCTGAAGTATTACGCTGGACGCCCAGTTATTGAAAAGATTGAGCGTGTTAGCAAACCAGGTTTGCGTGTTTATAATAGCGGGCAAAATATACCTAAAGTAATGAATGGGCTTGGTGTGACGATAGTGTCTACATCCAAGGGTGTAATGACAGATCGCAAAGCGCAGGCTGCCGGTATCGGYGGTGAGCTTTTGTGTGTAGTGGCTTAAGGAGAAGCAGATGTCACGTATTGCTAAAAATCCAGTAGCCATCCCTGCTAAAGTGGAMGTTACTTTAAGYGCTGAKAGTATTGTTGTTAGTGGYCCTTTGGGTAAATTGACACAGTCGCTAACCGGTGTGGTTGATTTGAATCGCGAAGGTGATTCGATTACGTTTACTGCAGTGAGTAAAGATGCGCATTCACGTGCAATGTCAGGAACATTGCGTTCTTTGGTTGCCAATATGGTGAAGGGTGTGTCTGAAGGGTTTACACGTAAGCNTACATTGGTTGGTGTTGGTTACAAGGCACAAGCACAAGGGGCTATGTTAAATCTTGAATTGGGTTATTCACATCCAATTAACCACAAAATGCCTGAAGGCATTACTGTTAAAACACCTACGCTTACAGAAGTTGTAATAACRGGTGCTGACAAACAGACTGTCGGCCAAGTGGCGGCACAGATACGTGGGTATCGTGAACCTGAGCCTTATAAAGGCAAAGGTGTTCGCTACTCTGATGAAGTGGTTCAGATTAAAGAATCTAAGAAAAAATAGTAGTAATTTAGGAAAATAAGGCTAAAACATGACTACAGTAAATAATCGCTCGCGCCGTGCACGTAAAACCCGTGCCCTTATCGCCGGGCAATCTGTAACGCGCTTAACAGTGCATCGTACTAACTTGCATATCTACGCGCAAATTATTGATGCGTCTGGTGGRAAAGTATTAGCTAGCGCATCTACAGCRGAAGCRGAAGTGCGTAAGAAAGTAAAAAGCGGGGGTAAYATYGAAGCTGCTAGCGCTGTAGGTAAGCGYATTGCTGAAAAGGCAAAAAAAGCAGGTGTTACTACAGTGGCCTTTGATCGTTCAGGCAACAGATATCACGGCCGTATTCAGGCGTTGGCGGAAGCTGCGCGTGAAAATGGGCTGTCATTTTAATAAGCGAGAATAGATTATGGCTAAAGGTTATGAGCAGCAGTCACAGCAAACTGATGGTTTGCGTGAAAAAATGATTTCAGTTAACCGGGTAAGTAAAACGGTTAAAGGTGGACGTATTATGAGTTTCGCTGCACTAAGTGTTGTCGGTGACGGCGATGGTGGTGTGGGTATGGGTAAAGGTAAGGCGCGTGAAGTGCCGACTGCTGTACAAAAGGCGATGGATGAAGCGCGCCGTGAAATGGTTAAAGTTAGTTTGAATAACGGTACACTGTATCACACGGTTATTGGTACGTTTGGTGCGGCAAAAGTGCTTATCCAACCAGCACCTGAAGGTACKGGYATTATCGCTGGTGGTGCTATGCGCGCTATTTTTGAAGTGATGGGTGTGACGAACGTTACGGCAAAATGTATTGGCTCAGCCAATCCGTACAATGTTGTTCGCGCTACGTTAAATGGTTTAGAAGCAATGAATACGCCTGCGGACGTAGCTGCTAAACGTGGTAAATCAGTTGAAGAGATTAGAGGCTAAACAATGGCTAAAGCAAAAAAAGATACTGGCGCTACRGTAAGTGTCACTTTAATTAAGAGTGTTATCGGTAGACTTGAGTCTCATCGTGCCACTGTTAAAGGGTTGGGTTTGCGTCGTATGCATCAGACAGTTGAGCTGGAAGATACTCCTGCTATACGAGGCATGATTAATAAAATCAACTATCTATTGAAGGTAGAAGGATAATGGAATTAAATACAATTAAGCCTGCTGAGGGCTCGAAAAAAGAATCACGTCGTATTGGCCGTGGTATCGGTTCTGGTTTTGGTAAAACTGGTGGGCGTGGTCATAAAGGCCAGCATTCTCGTTCTGGTGCAACGCATAGAGTTGGTTTTGAGGGTGGTCAAATGCCTATACAACGCCGCTTACCTAAGCGTGGTTTTAAGTCGTTAACGAAAGCAGATACTGCACGTATTCGCACTAGTGAATTACTAGGGTTGGATGCAAAAGTTATTGATTTGCTTGCACTGAAAGAAGCTAAAATCGTTTCTGGAAGAGTGAAAGCAGCAAAGGTATTCTTGTCTGGTGAGTTGACTGAAAAAGTACAGGTACAAGGTTTGCTTTTGACTAAAGGTGCTCGTGCAGCTATCGAAGCGGCCGGCGGCAAAGTTGTAGAAGCTTAAGAGAACGCACTTGGCACAAGATAATTTATTAAAGTCTTTCGGGAAAATGAGCGAGCTTAAGAGCCGTTTATGGTTTGTGTTGGGCGCATTGGTTGTGTTCCGTTTTGGTTCGCATATACCAGTGCCAGGAATTGATCCAGTGGCAATGCAGCAGTTTTTCGAATCCCAAAGTGACGGCATATTGGGTATGTTTAATATGTTTTCAGGTGGTTCGCTAGAGCGATTTTCTGTTTTTGCACTTGGGATTATGCCTTACATTTCAGCTTCGATTATTATGCAGCTGATGACGGTGGTATCACCTAAGTTAGAACAGCTGAAAAAAGACGGTGAAGCTGGACGACGCACAATCACTAAATATACGCGGTATGGCACAGTGTTATTAGCAACATTTCAGGCTTTGGGTATTGCGATTGCATTTGAAGGGCAGGCGCTTGATCCTGGTATGGCTTTTAGATTCACTACGGTAGTGACTTTGGTTGGTGGAACGATGTTCTTAATGTGGTTGGGTGAGCAAATTACTGAGCGCGGTATCGGGAATGGTATTTCAATTATCATTTTTGCGGGCATTGTAGCTGGCTTGCCTAAGGCGATTGGYAGTACTTTAGAATTRGCTCGAACGGGTGCTTTCTCAGTGCCGTTGGTTGTGTTCTTGCTGGTGATGGTTATTTTGGTGACTGCATTGGTTGTTTTTGTAGAACGTGGTCAACGTAAAATTACGGTGAATTATGCGAAGCGCCAAGTAGGTAATAARGTGATGGGTGGTCAAACGACACACTTGCCTTTAAAGCTAAATATGGCTGGTGTCATTCCACCTATTTTCGCTTCAAGTATTATTTTGTTTCCAGCGTCACTTGCAGGCTGGTTTGGTAGTAGTGAAAGCATGTATTGGTTGAAAGACTTTTCTGGCGCAATCTCACCAGGGCAGCCAATTTACATTATGTTGTTTGCAGCAGCTATTTTGTTCTTCTGTTTCTTTTATACGGCATTAGTATTTAACCCTAAGGAAACGGCTGACAACTTGAAGAAAAGTGGTGCGTTTATTCCAGGTATTAGACCGGGTGAGCAAACAGCAAAGTATATAGATACGATTATGGGTAGATTAACGTTAATAGGTGCTATTTATATAACGCTTGTTTGTCTTTTGCCTGAGTTTTTAAGTTTGAAATTTAACACTCCATTCTATTTTGGTGGCACTTCATTGTTAATCATTGTCGTGGTTACGATGGACTTTATGGCGCAAGTACAATCGCACTTAATGTCACATCAATATGATGGGTTGTTGAAGAAAGCAAATTTCAAGGGTGGGGCTACTAAGCGCTAGTCTGTGAAATATTAGGGCGTGAACGTAATTTCACGTAAAGTAATTAAAGATTTAGTAGTGTAAAGAGGTTAATTATGAGAGTTCGTGCATCAGTTAAAAGGTTATGTCGTAACTGTAAAGTGGTACGTCGTCGTGGAGTAGTACGTATTATTTGTACAGAGCCGCGTCATAAGCAACGTCAGGGGTAGTTGTTAATCTAGTCTTGTTTGGTTTGAAAAACACAGTGCAAACTGTTAGAATGCAAGGCTTTTTTTATTTGGTTGCTGTTGTAAATAGCGATTAATTTTGGAGTTAAGAGTATGGCTCGTATTGCTGGGGTAAATGTCCCAAATCATAAACATACAGAAATCGCATTAACTGCGATTTATGGTATCGGTAAAACTGCTGCAAAAAGTATTTGTGCTGCTGCTGGCGTTTTAACATCTGCAAAAATGAAGGATTTAGATGATGCAGAAGTTGAAAAGCTACGTGMTGAAGTTGCTAAATTTACTGTAGAAGGTGATTTGCGTCGTGAAGTTTCGATGAATATTAAGCGTTTGATGGACTTAGGTTGCTATCGTGGTGTTCGTCACCGTCGTGGGATGCCTGTGCGTGGACAACGTACTAAAASAAATGCACGCACACGTAAAGGCCCGATTAAGCCAATTAAGCAATCTAAATAGACATCAAGTTTAGTTATTTAAAAATTATTTGTAAGGACAGTACAACATGGCAAAAGCTAATGTACGCGTAAGAAAAAAGGTTAAAAAGAATATTGCAGAGGGCGTAGCCCACGTGCATGCTTCATTTAACAATACCATTATTACGATTACCGATCGTCAAGGCAATGCATTAGCATGGGCAACTTCAGGTGGACAAGGTTTTAAAGGTTCACGTAAAAGTACTCCTTATGCTGCACAAGTTGCTGCCGAAGTTGTTGGCAAAGCAGCGCAAGACAACGGTGTGAAGAATTTAGAAGTGCGTATTAARGGACCTGGCCCTGGCCGTGAGTCTGCAGTACGTGCACTTAATGCCGCTGGTTTTAAAATCACCAGCATTACTGATGTGACGCCTGTGCCGCATAATGGCTGTCGCCCACCTAAAAAACGTCGCATTTAAGCGAAAAAGGTTACTGGAGAACTATCTTGGCAAGAAATTTAGACCCGAAATGCCGTCAGTGTCGTCGCGAAGGCGAGAAGTTGTTTCTAAAAGCTGAAAAATGCTTTACTGATAAGTGTGCAATTGAAAAACGTAACTTCCCACCTGGACAACACGGTCAACGACGTAGCTCACGTTTGTCTGACTATGGTGTTCAGTTGCGTGAAAAACAAAAAGTACGTCGTATTTACGGTGTATTAGAAAGACAATTCCGTAGCTACTACGCTGAAGCCGATCGTCGAAAAGGCGTAACAGGTGAAAACTTGCTGCAATTGCTCGAATGTCGTTTAGATAACGTTGCTTACCGTATGGGCCTTGCTGGCTCTCGGACGGAAGCGCGTCAAGTTGTAAAACATAACGCTATTTTAGTAAATGGCAAGCGCGTTAATATCCCTTCATACCAAGTAAGATCTGGTGATGTTGTTTCTGTTACAGAGGCATCTAAGAAGCAATTGCGTATTAAATCTGCGCTAGAGGCGGCAGATGAACGTGGCTTCCCAGAGTGGATAGAAGTTGATGTTAAAGCGTTTAGCGGTACATTTAAATCCCCGCCACAGCGTGATGATTTGCCTTCAACCATTAACGAATCATTGGTAGTTGAGCTGTATTCTAAGTAATTAATACTTAAACTACACTTCTTATTAACCAATTACGTCAAGGAATTTTATGCAAAGTAATCCTACAGAATACTTAAAACCACGCGTAGTAAACGTGGAAGAAATAACACCATTAAGAGCACGCGTTACATTAGAACCAATGGAGCGCGGGTTTGGCTATACATTAGGTAACGCTTTGCGTCGTGTATTGTYATCCTCAATCCCTGGCTTCGCTATTACTGAAGTGAAAATTGATGGTGTCGTGCACGAGTACTCTACGATTGAGGGCGTGCAAGAAGATGTTGTTGATATATTGCTAAACCTTAAAGGTGTGGCATTAAAGCTTAATAGCAAATCAGACACTATTTTAACGTTGAACAAGTCGGGCGAGGGTGTTGTCACTGCTGCTGATTTTGACTTGGGACATGATGCTGAGATTGTGAATCCTGATCATGTGATTGCGCATTTAACAAAAAATGGCAAACTGAATCTGGAAGTGAAAATTGAAATGGGTCGTGGTTATCAACCTGTGCCAGCTAGAGAAAAAGTAAATCAAGAAGACCGAACACTTGGTTTTATCATGATCGATGCATCATTTAGTCCGATTCATAAAGTGAGTTATCAAGTTGAGAGTGCACGTGTAGAACAGCGTACAGACTTAGATAAACTCATTATGGATGTGGAAACAAATGGCATTGTTGATTCTGAGCAGGCGATTCGTGATGCAGCGACTATCCTAATGGGACAGCTTTCTGTGTTTGCTAACCTAGAAGGTGCGCCAGCTGAAGAAGAAGAAGCCGCTGCACCGCAGATTGATCCAATTTTACTCCGTCCAGTTGATGATTTGGAATTGACTGTTCGTTCAGCAAATTGCTTGAAAGCAGAAAATATTTTCTACATCGGCGATTTGATTCAACGCTCTGAGAATGAATTGTTGAAAGCACCTAATTTAGGGCGTAAATCACTGAATGAGATTAAAGATGTATTGGCTTCTAAAGGCTTAACATTGGGAATGAAGTTGGAAAATTGGCCGCCAGTTGGCCTTGAAAAAGCTTAATAGCAAAATTTTAAAAGTTTAAGGAAATTACTATGCGTCACGGTAATCAAAATCGAAAGTTAAACCGCACTAGCAGTCATCGTGCAGCAATGTTTCGTAACATGTCAGTATCATTACTTCGTCATGAAGTTATTAGAACAACTTTGCCTAAAGCAAAAGAGTTACGTAAATATGCAGAGCCTTTAATTACGTTGGGTAAAGATGCAACGTTAGCAAATCGCCGAATTGCTTTTAGTCGCTTACGCGATCGTGAAGTCGTAGGTAAGCTGTTTGGTGAATTAGGTCCTCGCTACCTTGAGCGTAAAGGTGGTTACCTACGCATTTTAAAATGTGGTTTCCGTAACGGAGATAATGCACCAATGGCATTAGTAGAACTCGTTGATCGTCCTGAGATTGCTGAAGAAGTTACAGCAGAGTAGTTTGGATGATTGATTGTAAAAAGCCAGCAATATGCTGGCTTTTTTTATGTGCTAGCGTTCATGAATTTAATAATAGTGTCGACACTAAACGGCCAGTCTAGCTCTGAAGTAGTATCAGTCCTTTGTAGCACTGGAATGCGTGTGCCGTACATTGCAAGTAATAAGGCATCATCTACTATTTCTACTAGGACAAGCTGTTTTGTAAGCTTTGCTTGTGTGAGTAACTCGACAGCTTGCTCACAAAGGTGGCAATTTGATGTTGTGTACAGCTTAATTGGAAATAATGTCAGCATTTCATTTAGTAAAAATTAAAAAAACCATCATAATAAGGCTAGTAGGCTCAATGTTATAACACAAGGTCGATGTATGACGGATATTCAAGACTCAAAAGACAGTTTAAGCGAAACATTAGAGCAGGTGGTCTCTTTGTTGGAGAAGCATCAGCTAGTGGAAAGTCTTGTTCATAAGCAAAAGATGCCTAAGCATGATCTGGTTGAGTCACTAGTACATAGACAAAATCAGATTAAGCTGCAAAACATCTTAAGTGGTTTGCACCCTGCTGATGTCGCTCATATTTTAGAAGCATTACCGCTTGATGATCGTTTATATCTTTGGGATTTAGTCAAAGTCGATCATGATGGCGATATTCTGCTTGAGGTGTCGGATGCTGTTAGGCAAACCCTCATTGCGGATATGGACAGCGAAGAACTGCTTGCTGCCGCCGAACAGCTGGATACGGATGAGCTTGCGGATTTAGCCCCAGATTTGCCTAAAGACGTCCTGCAAGATTTAATGGACAGTCTTGATGTGCTTAATCGAGAGCGATTACAATCGGCGCTATCTTACCCAGAAGACACGGTTGGCTCTTTGATGGACTTTGATATTGTTACCATTAGGGATGATATTACGATTGAAGTGGCGCTAAGATACCTTAGACGCYTAGATAGATTGCCGGATCATACGGATAAGATTTTTGTCATTGATCGCCGTGACAATATTCAAGGTGTTCTTCCTTTGTCTAATATGTTGGTGAATGAGCCTGAAAAGAAAATTGAAAGTGTCATGGCTGAAGATGCTGTGCTATTTCATCCGGAAGATGATGCAGAGGATGCAGCTAAAGCGTTCGAACGTTATGATTTAGTTAGTGCCCCTGTCGTTGATCAGAACAATAAGCTTGTTGGTCGTTTAACCGTTGACGAGGTGATGGATTATATTCGTGAAGAGGCTGAGTCCGATATGCTTTCGATGGTTGGTTTGCGTGAAGAGGAAGATTTTTTCTCTACCGTTTGGAAATCAGTTCAGAATCGGTGGGCATGGCTGGCGATTAATTTAGTGACTGCATTAATTGCTTCACGCGTTATTGGCTTATTTGAACATTCAATTGCGCAAGTGGTTGCATTAGCAGCGTTGATGCCTATTGTTGMGGGTATTGGTGGTAACTCTGGCAACCAAACGACAACAATGATTGTGCGTGGTTTGGCATTAGGGCAAATATCAGGTAGTAATATGAGTTCCCAAGTGACCAAGGAGCTTGGTGTGGCACTCGTCAATGGCTTGTTTTGGGGCGGTGTACTAGGTGTGATTACCTATGCATTATATGGCGATTATCGACTCAGCTTGGTGATGACAGCGGCCATTACGCTTAACCTGCTATTAGCAGCGATGATGGGCGTAATGATTCCTCTGGTCATGAATAAGTTCGGGAAAGATCCTGCGGTTGGCTCTAGCGTGCTCATTACCGCCATGACGGATAGCGGTGGTTTCTTTATCTTCCTAGGTTTGGCGACAATATTCTTACTATAAAGTAGTGCTTTGAATATGAGCCCATAGGATTAGAAAGCAAGCACAATAAAAAACCCGCGGAAGCGGGTTTTTTATTGAACAAAATTAAAAGAGTTGCTATTTAATTTTGTTTTCTTTGTACATAACATGTTTACGAACAACAGGATCGAATTTCTTCATCTCCATTTTTTCTGGCATTGTACGTTTGTTTTTAGTCGTGGTATAGAAATGACCTGTACCAGCACTTGATTCTAATTTAATTTTTTCACGCATCGTAATGCTCCTTAGATTTTTTCACCAGCAGCCCGCATTTTAGCGAGTACTGAATCAATGCCGTTTTTGTCAATTGTGCGTAATCCTGCGTTAGTAAGACGTAATCTTACCCAGCGATTTTCACTTTCAACCCAGAATTTACGGTTTTGCAAATTCGGTAAGAAACGACGTCTTGTTTTATTATGTGCGTGAGAAACATTGTTACCCACCATTGGCTTTTTGCCTGTTACCTGACATACACGTGCCATGGTTATCTCCAAATACTTTGTCTTTTTCAGAAAGACCGCAATTATAGTAGAAACACTTGCTTTGTTCAACTTAAAAACAAGGTTTTATACTAAATAATGCGTGTTTTAATGTTTTCCGGTGCTGCCAAAGCCACCTTCACCACGATCCGTCTCAGTAAATTCATCAACCATATGAAAATCTGCTTGAACGACAGGCACAATCACTAGCTGCGCAATGCGTTCCATCGGGTTGAGAATGAACGGTTCTTTGCTGCGGTTCCAACAAGAAACGAGAAGCTGGCCTTGATAATCTGAATCAATAAGTCCTACTAAATTGCCGAGCACGATGCCGTGCTTATGGCCTAGGCCTGAACGAGGCAGTATGAGTGCAGCATAATAGGTATTGTCGATATGGATAGCCATGCCAGTCGGGATCATGATGGTTTCACCCGCTTGAATAGTCTGYGTATGYTCAATRCAAGCACGTAARTCTAARCCGGCAGAGCCAGGCGTTGCATAACTAGGCATCATTTGACGCAGGCGGGGATCTAAAATTTTAATATCAACGTTTAAACTCATGGTGCGCTTTCTTTTAATCAATCATGTGACTGAGATGGGTTAGTAATTGTTTCGCTAAAATTGGTTTAGAGGCTTTTTGAAGGGGGTGGCTGCCTTTATCATCTAATAATGTGATGTTGGCAGATTCCTGACCCATGCTTTCATTYACTAAGTTAGCGACKAGGAGAGGTAGTTTTTTTGYTTGTCGTTTTTGTTCAGCAAGRCTCAATAAGTCTTGCGTCTCCGCCGCAAACCCGACACAAAAAGGAGCATTCGGTAAACTGGCTACTTCAGCGAGTATATCTTTATTGCGTTTTAACGTGAGCGTAAGCATGTCGTCGCTTTTCTTAATCTTCTGGTCTGAAATGTCCGTCGGCGTGTAATCTGCTACCGCAGCGACACTAATAAAGATATCTTGAGACGGAATATTCTGCATAACAGCTTGATACATATCGTCAGCACTGATGACTTTTTGTGTGGAAATGCCAACAGGCTCAGCTAAGGAAGTTGCCCCACTAATCAACATCACTGTTGCGCCCATTTCAGCAGCGACTTGTGCAATTGCATAGCCCATTTTTCCACTSSWNTRAWTYNNGRTAAWKNNNCGAACGGGRTCWATCATCTCTAACGTTGGGCCGGCCGTGATTAATATTTTCTTGTCGGCTAGAATCTTTGGCGTAAAGTGCGCATTGATAAGTGCTAATAATGTTTCTGGTTCTAGCATGCGTCCATCACCTGTTTCCCCACAAGCTTGTTCACCACTTCCTGGGCCTAGAATGCTGATATTGTCAGCAATTAGCTGTGAAAAGTTCCGCTGTGTGGCTGGGTTCTCCCACATTTGTTTATTCATGGCAGGGGCAACGAGTAAAGGGCAATCTCGTGCTAAACATAATGTGGAAAGCAAATCATCGGCTCTACCATGCAGCAACTTTGCAACAAACTCGGCTGAGGCTGGTGCGATCAATATGGCATCCGCTTCACGGCTTAATTCAATATGCGGCATACCGTTATCAATGTTGCTATCCCACATGCCGACAAAGACAGGCTTGCCTGAAAGTGCTTGCATGGTAACGGGTGTAATGAATTTAGTTGCGGCTTCCGTCATGACAACTTGTACGTCAATATTCGCTTTAATTAATAGACGAACTAATTCTGCGGCTTTATAGGCAGCAATGCCGCCGGTGATGCCCAATACTAAGGAGTTGTTTTTCTGCATGTGCAAGTTACATTTTTATCATGATTTATGTAATGCTTACATTTTAATATGAAACGGCCTAGAACGGCTTAAAACTATGTGGCGCATAATTATTTAAAATAAGATTGCATTAAAAGAAAGAATAAAAATGGCGATTACTGACTGGCCCGCAGATGAGCGGCCGCGAGAAAAACTGATAGCACTTGGTGCTAAAGCATTATCTGATGCAGAGCTGTTGGCTATATTTTTGCGCGTAGGCGTTTCTGGCAAGAGTGCGGTAGATTTGGCGCGAGATTTGTTGATGCAGTTTAATAGCTTAAATGGTGTTTACGCTGCCAGTGAAAAACAAATTTGCAGTGTGCATGGAATGGGTGTGAGCAAGTATGTGCAGTTGCAAGCRGTGTTCGAAATGAGCCGTCGTGCGCTAAGTGAACAAATGCAAGAAAAAGATATATTAAGTTCGCCACAACAAGTGCGTGATTATTTGCGATTAACATTAGCAAACCAACGACATGAAGTCTTTGTTGTTTTGTTTTTAGATGTACAGAATCGCTTAATCGAGACTGAAGAAATGTTTAGGGGGACGTTGACCCAAACAAGCGTTTATCCACGGGAGGTGGTCAAGCGCGCTTTACATTACAATGCAGCATCAGTTATGTTTGCACATAATCATCCTTCTGGCGTTGCGAAGCAAAGTCGCGCAGATGAAATGATTACAAAAGAATTGAAAAGTGCGCTGGCATTAGTTGATGTAAAGGTGTTGGATCATTTTATTGTGGCAGGGAATCAGACGCTCTCTTTTGTTGAAGTCGGTTTGCTGTAATACTAGAGTAGCGACGCAATATAAGAGGCTTGTTCTAATGGTTGTCATTGTTCAGTTAACAATTTGAATGTAAATTTATTATGCAAAAATTTTTAAAAAAAATGGGTTGGTTCGCGGTTGCGCTACTAGGGGCATACGCACTCTCTGCTATTGCACTTAACCGTGGTGAGAGCATTAATGCACTTTGGATGATTACAGCGGCCGTTTGTATTTATGCCATTGCATACCGTTTTTACGCAGCGTGGATCGTGGCAAAAGTGCTGGTTATTGATGAGACGAGAGCGACGCCAGCCGAACGGTTAGATAATGGTAGAGATTTTATACCGACCAATAAATGGATTGTTTTTGGCCACCATTTTGCCGCTATTTCTGGACCAGGCCCCCTGATAGGGCCGACACTTGCCGCCCAGTTTGGTTATTTGCCAGGCACTTTATGGATATTGATTGGCGTCGTGTTGGGCGGAGCAGTGCAAGACATGGTGACCTTGTTTTTTTCTACGCGTCGTAATGGGCGTAGTTTAGGGCAGATGGCTCGTGATGAAATGGGCGCGATTGGTGGGACTGCTGCGCTCATTGGCACGTTTATGATTATGATCATTTTAATCGCGGTGTTGGGATTGGTGGTTGTTAATGCGATGAAGCATAGCCCTTGGGCAACGTCAACCATTGCCGCAACCATCCCTATTGCCATGGTTGTGGGTATTTACATGCGTAACATTCGTCCTGGACGCGTGTTGGAGGCTTCAGCGATAGGCGTGGTCTTATTGCTATTGTCCGTAGTGGCGGGAGGCTGGGTAGACCACGATGCTAGTTTACGCGTGTTATTTGATCATGATGGTTTGTCATTAGCTTATGCGATTATYCTTTATGGCTTTGCTGCTGCTGTATTGCCAGTGTGGCTATTATTAGCGCCACGCGATTACCTTTCTACTTTTATGAAATTAGGGACAATATTACTACTAGCAATCGCGATTGTGATATTACGTCCTGAAATTCACATGCCAGCAGTGACCCAGTTTATTGATGGGACAGGGCCCATTTTCGGCGGCAAGGTATTTCCGTTCGTCTTTATCACGATTGCTTGCGGGGCAGTTTCTGGTTTTCATGCATTGATTGCCTCTGGAACGACACCAAAATTACTCACGAATGAGCGTGATATCCGCATGATTGGTTATGGTGGCATGTTACTCGAAAGCTTTGTGGCCATGATGGCGATGATTGCGGCGACTGTTTTAGAGCCTGGTGTGTTCTTTGCGATTAACAGTCCAGCAGGGGTTATTGGGAAAGATGCTGTCGATGCGRTTGCGACCATTAATAGCTGGGGGTTTGCTGTCACGGTGGAGCAAATGAATCAGTTGGCGAAAGACATGGGGGAGTCGACTCTTTTTGCAAGGACAGGTGGCGCACCTAGTTTAGCTGTTGGAATGGCCAGTATTTTTGCGAACGCTTTTGGTAAGAGTTTATTGGCATTGTGGTATCACTTTGCCATTATGTTTGAGGCCTTGTTTATATTAACAACACTAGATGCCGGAACAAGAGTCGGGCGTTTTATGTTGCAAGATATTTTAGGTAACTTTAATAAAAAGTTAGGTGAAACGTCATACATGCCCTCAGTTATATTGACTAGTGGCATCGTTGTCGCAGGGTGGGGCTACTTTTTGTATATTGGGGTGATTGATCCTAACGGGGGTGTGAATATTCTTTGGCCATTATTTGGGATTGCGAACCAAATGTTAGCGGCGATTGCTTTATGCGTAGCGACTAGCATTATTGTCAAGGCAGGGAAAGTGCGATATGCATGGGTTACAGGCTTGCCACTTACGGGGCTGGTGATTATTACCAGCACTGCCGCGTATGAGAAAATATTTAGTAGCGATTTAAGGGTGGGATTTTTTGCGGCAGCAAATGATTTAAGTACCAARCTAGCTGCAGGCACCTTATCAGCTGAGAAGGCTGCAGTGGCACCGCAGTTGATCTTTAATCAGCAGTTGGATGCCTACTTAACCATGTTCTTTATTGTGGTGTTATGGGTGGTGGTGATTGATATGTTGAATGTCTGTCGCCATCATTTGCAAGGAAAAAGAGTGATGTCCTCAAGTGAGGCTGCTTACGTYAAAACAAAGCTGGAGGCMTGATGCTTAAAAAAATAAGACATTTATGGCATATGATTCGCCAGCTATCTGGTGATGATGCTTATGAACGCTATTTAACACACCATGCCGCCTTTCATGCGACGACTGTTGATGCGCCTCCGGCACTTTCACGTAAAGACTTTTTTAAGTTATGGCAAGAGAATCAATGGACGGGTGTGAATCGATGTTGTTAACAGAATATTGAAATTGATGAGGCTCAAACGTCTTAGCTATCTTGGTAGATGTTATCAATTTCCATTTCATCTTTAACCATTGGCGGTTCGATATCATAGTCAGCAGTTTTTGGTGATCGATCACTTACCCATTCACGATTAGGTTTATATTCATTAATCACATAATTGTAATTAGGTTTGTTACGTTTAAAAAACTTTTCGATTAAACTTTTCATTGCAGCTTCTATTCAAATTAAATGGGTAATAGAGTAAATGCAATACATGTGCCAGTTTTTTTAAAAGGACATGAAAAGTAACTTACTGATTTTACTGCGCAATATGAAGGTGCGATTGTTTTTTTAGATGCACCCTGATGGAGGTTTGAAAAAAATGTTGTGATTTCGACACGTATTTTTACTATTTCTCAAACCGAAGCTGATACGCAGCACGGAACATCCAAATGCCAACAAAAATCATCGGTATGCTTAGCCATTGCCCCATTGATAAGCCTAGTTGTAGTAAGCCTAAAAAGTCATCTGGTTGGCGCGTGTATTCGACTAAGAGTCTGAAGCTGCCATAACCAATCAAAAATAACGCGGATATTGCACCGACAGGTCTTTTTTTATTGGAGAACCACCATAAAATAATAAACAAAAGCACACCCTCCAACGCAAATTCATACAGCTGAGATGCGTGGCGCGGTAGATTGTCTGCTTGCGGGAATATCATGCCGAAGCTTGAATTGGTTACCCGGCCCCATAATTCACCATTAATAAAATTCCCCATGCGTCCTGCACCTAGGCCAATAGGCACCAATGGTGCAATAAAATCCATTGTTTTTAGCCATGGTTGCGGATATTTTTTATTAAACAAAAACATGGCGGCAAGCACACCCAGAAAACCACCATGAAAGCTCATGCCACCTTGCCAAACGGCCAGTATTTCCAGTGGATGATGTATGAAATATTCAGCTTGATAAAAGACRACATARCCTARTCKCCCACCTAAAATAACGCCCAATGCACCATAAAACAAAGCGTCATCTAGCATGGCGTTACGCCAGTTAAACCAAGGTTTCTTTTTGATTTGATATTGCCCAAGGAAAAGAAACCCTAAAAACCCTGTTAAATACATTAAGCCATACCAATGAATGCCAAATGAGCCTATATGAATGGCAACAGGGTCGAACTGAGGGTGTATGAACATAGATGAAAATTTAGCGCAGGTTAGTAAGAGTTCTATAGTACGCGTAAATATCATTTGGCGTTAGGGAAATTAAGGGGTAATATTTTAGGATAATAAATGGTTTTTCGCGCTGCCACTGTGTACAGTGCTAGAAAAGGGAATTTTTTGAATATAAGAAAACCAATAATAAGAACGTTGAATTCAGGGGCGTTTGATTCTGGTGAGCAATCATTAGAAGAGTTGCTACCATTGCTTAGTCTGTTGTTTGATGCATCAGACGATATGGTTGTCGTGGCTGATTGTTTTGACCATGTCGTTTATTTGAATGACAAGCAGCTGAAAAGGCATGGGCTAACAGTAGGGCAAGTGCTAGGCAAGACTTGTTCAGAGGTCTTTGCTGACATGCAAGGTTGCAGTGAACGCGTGCAACAAGTCATTACGACAAAAAAATCAAGTACAAGTACGTACATGAAAGATGTTGCTGAAGCGCTTTATGATGTTGTTACCATCTCGCCGATTATTAATTCCCAAGCGCTAGTCTTAGGTGTCATCATCATTGGCAAACAAACGATAATAGAAAACACGTTAATAGACCAAGAACTTAGGCGGAGAAGTGCCTATCAAGAAACCATGATGGATAGCATTCCATTTATGATTTGGTTGAAAGATAAAGATAGTCGGCTACTGGCGGCAAATATTGCTTTTGCAGAAATGACCGGGCAAGCGAATACTAAAGCCTTGGAGGGAAAGACTGATTTTGATCTTTGGCCAAAAACCATGGCTGAAAATTACGTAGAAGATGATTTGAAAGTGCTTAGCTCAGGAGAGCCTGTTATCTTAGCTGAGCGCGTTAAGAAAAAAGATGGAAATGTGTCGTGGGTGGAAACCTATAAAGCCCCCGTTATCGTTGATGGTGAGGTGATTGGCACCGTGGGCTATGCGCGAGATGTTACTGAGCATAAACAGTTGATCACGAAAATCACTGAAAAAGACCTCCAGTTTACTTCCTTATTAAAAAACCTTCCTCTCTCAATTGTCCGGTATGACGCAAATTGTAAGCGCGTGTTTATTAATTGTGCCGCGGAGGAGAATGACGAGGATGTTCAGAAGTTCATTGGTACAACGCCGATGGAGTTGTGGAGTCCAGAAGTAAGCAATATGACGGCAGAAGACTTCCAAAGTAAGTTAATGCATGTTTTGTATCATGGGGAGCCGCAAACATTTGAAATGCACTATGACGTCGGTAATGTGACGACAGTGCATATGGTTAACTTGTTGCCCGAGTTTGGCGAGCATTTCCAAGTGAT
This sequence comes from Methylophilaceae bacterium, assembly GCA_002401735.1. Taxonomy (GTDB): domain Bacteria; phylum Pseudomonadota; class Gammaproteobacteria; order Burkholderiales; family Methylophilaceae. Next base: position 20,689 of record NVTX01000008.1, read on the forward strand.
CGGTGCATTAGCCGTTGCAAATGATGTGACTGAAATCAGCAAATACCGTCATGATTTAGAGTATATGGCTTACCATGATGCGTTAACTTCTTTACCTAATCGCGCCTTGTTGAACGAACGCATACGGTTGAGTGCTGAAGAAGGGCGTCGTTTTGGTTTGATGTTTATGGATTTGGATTTCTTTAAAACGATTAATGACACGTTGGGACATATTGTTGGCGATGAATTGTTGGTCGATGTTGCAGAACGTATTACAGCGTCGGTAAGGGCTGACGATATTGTCGCGCGGATGGGTGGGGATGAATTTGCCATTTTAGTGACAGATCTCAAGGAAGATGCTGATTTAGCCGTGCTTGCAGAGAAAATTTCGGAGAATTTATCTGCGCCATTTAACATTGAAGGAATTAACTTCTTTGTGACGGCTAGTATTGGAATTTCATGCTATCCGACCGATAGTGAAGAGGTTGAAGATTTGGTGAAGTATGCGGATACAGCTATGTACGATGCGAAGAAACAAGGTAGAAATAACTATCAGTTTTATACGCCAGAGCTGACGCAAAGTGTGATGGAACACCTCGCTATTGCCACTGCATTGCGGTACGCAATCCAAAAAGATGAACTGTTTTTGCTGTATCAACCAAAAGTGGACATTGCAACGGGAAGAATACTGGGTGCAGAAACCTTATTGAGATGGCATGGTAAGGTTTTAGGTCAAATTCAGCCTGATAAATTTATACCGATTGCAGAAGAGAGTGGTCTCATCATTGACATTGGTGCTTGGGTTTTAAGGGCGTCTTGTGAATCCGCAGCACAGTTAAATAAAAACAGACAACAACCATTAAATATTGCGGTCAATGTTTCATCAAAAGAGTTTGCTGGCAATGATTTTATTGAACACTTGCAGCGCTGCATAGAAGAAACTGGCTGTAAGCCTGAATGGTTGACGATAGAAATCACAGAGAGCTTGTTGTTGCATGATACTGATGCGGCGCTACAAACGCTGAGAAAAATAGACGAAATGGGTATTACGTTGTCTATTGATGACTTTGGAACTGGGTATTCTGCACTTGCCTATTTAAGTAAGTTCCCAATTAAGCAGGTGAAAATTGACCGCTCATTTGTCATGGATATTTGCCATACAGAAAGTGCTGCCTCTCTAGTGAAGGCCATTATTGCCATGACACTCAGTCTTGATAAAGATTTAGTTGCAGAGGGTATTGAGACGCCAGAACAAGCCGCTTTAATCAAAGAATATGGCTGCAATCAAGGGCAGGGCTACTTATACAGCAAGCCTATTTCTTTTTCAGAGTTCTTGCATTTGGAAGCACAACAAAAAATTCATTAAATATACGCAATTAAAGCATGCTGAATAACCCCGCTTGGTTTAAAATTATACTTTAATTGTTTTGTTGGATATCGTTATGCCAGTGTATCGTTCAAGAACTACCACGCATGGTCGCAATATGGCTGGTGCTCGTGCCTTATGGCGAGCAACTGGCATGAAAGATGGTGACTTTGATAAGCC